>MGML01000076.1:0-739 GCA_001796415.1 Chloroflexi bacterium RBG_13_46_14 | reverse complement strand
ATACCTGAAATGATAGATACTGCCGCGAGTAAAGATATGAGAATTCTTTCCATAAACAATGTAACCTCCCGATGCTGGTTTACAATATATCACATCTTCTCCATAGAGGGTGAGTCATCGCTAAAAGGTTCGGATTATGATAAATTGTAGTGAATCATCCAAGAGGAACGAATATGGCTTCGGCGACATTCTTCGAAGGGACTCCGGTTATGCCGCACTATGTTGCCAGCAAGGCTGGAATAATCGGGCTGACACGTAGTCTGGCTTCGGCGATGGCGGAATACAATATCAACGTCAATTGTATTGCTCCGGGAAGGACCCTCAGCGAGGACCCTTCGGATGAAGCCGCGGTGAAAAGTAACGAAATAAGAGCCAAAACCCGTCAACTCAAGAGAGTTGAGTATCCTGAGGACCTGGCAGGTACCGCTGTTTTCCTGGCATCAGCCGACAGCGATTTTATCACCGGTCAGACGATAGTGGTCGACGGTGGCACGATTTTTCATTAGTGTGAAGATAAGGCGAATCTAGGGGAAGCAGCCAAGCTGGCAGTTGGCTATCTTTATTTCCAGCTTGTTGGCCATGTCCCCGATCGATCTTATACTCACATCCAGGTCTTTACTGATCTTGAATGCTACCGGACAGGGCAGCTTCCCGTTAACCAGTGATGCTTTTATGGTTTCTTCCAGCTTCTTTTCGTCAACAGCCATTATTTCCTCCCGAAGCGTTTATACACTTACCT
>MGML01000075.1 GCA_001796415.1 Chloroflexi bacterium RBG_13_46_14 | reverse complement strand
TCTGGATAATATTTCTTTTATTTCTTCCGATAGTGGTTCGCAGGATAACACTGTTTCAAGGTTGACATTAGTGACAGTGGCAGCGTCCACATCCAGTTCGAGTGTATCATTTTCTTTAAAAGCTTCTGACATTCCCGGACAAACGATAACCGGCAATCCTGTTGAAATCGCGTTCCTGAAAAAGATACGGGCGAAGGACTCGCAGACCACAGCGGCAATTCCGTTAGCTTTCAATACTGCTACAGCCTCCTCCCGACTCGAACCGCAACCGAAGTTCTCACCCCCGACAATGACGTCTCCTTTTTTCACGTCCCGAGGAAATTGCGGATTCACCATCTCAAGCGCATGCTTTTTCATCTCCTCAATCGGAGTATTCATGTAACGTCCGGGTATAATCACATCGGTATTGATGTTATCACCGAATTTCCAGACTTTTCCCTTTATCACATCCATCTCAAAATTACTCCTGGTAATTTCTTGGATCGGCTATCTTTCCTTCTATTGCTGATGCAGCTACAGTTGCTGGAGATGCAAGGAACACCCTGGAATCAGGACTTCCCATTCTCCCTTTGAAATTTCTGTTTATGGAAGCGATACAGTTTTCTCCATCCGCAAGTAATCCCATGTGACTTCCAAAACAGGCTCCACAACCAGGCGGACATATCATTCCTCCTGCCTTGATAAAGACCTCTATGAGCCCTTCGCTGATTGCCTGATTATATACCTCACTGGAAGCCGGAATAACGAGAAACCTGGTGTCCTGATGTACCTTCCTGCCCTTCATGATTTCAGCCGCAATCCTTAAATCCTCAATCCTGCCGTTCGTGCAGGAGCCAAGAAGAGCCTGATGTATTCTGGTTCCGGTCAGTTCGGAAACAGGTTTAACATTATCAACCTCATATGGCAGTGCTACCTGTGGTGGCAGATTTGACACGTCTATTTCATGTTCTGCTTTATAGACCGCATCCTTATCTGCATGTACCGGTTTGTATTGTTTCGTTGTTCTTTCCGCTATGTATTCATCTACTTTCTCATCAGGTTTGAAAAAGGCAAATTTTGCTCCTATTTCCACCGACATATTACTCATTGTCAGCCGACTCTCAAGGCTCATTTCCTTAGCTACCAGACCGGTAAACTCTATAGCCATATATTGAGCCACGCTTGTTGAGTATTTACCGGCGATATAGAGTATAACATCCTTTGAAGTAATCATCGGCGGTAAAGTACCCGACAGGATGAATTTGATCGTTTCAGGGACTCTGAACCACAGTTTACCTGCAGCCAACACATATGCTACCTCTGATGAACCGATCCCGGTAGCGGCAGCACCTAAGGCACCGTGAGTTGTAGTATGCGAATCGCCGGCTACGATAAGATCTCCCGGCACCACCCATCCCTTTTCAACCAGTACCTGATGTTCGATCCCAACCCCGACATCATAAATATTATTCACCCCGAATGACTTTAACGAGTCTCTTATCTTCCTGTGAAGTTCAGCCTGTTCAACTGTTGCCGGCGGACTGTAGTGGTCAAATACCGCGACTATCCTGGCTGGATCCCATAATTTCTTAACTCCGGCTTCATTGAGTATCGGGATAATATTTTTCAAACCGGAATCATTAGCCATAACCAGATCGATGTCCGCTATAACGTATTCTCCGGTACGAACCTCCTGGTTACCGGAAGCCCTTGCCAGTATCTTCTGTGCGATTGTCATTCCCATTGTGTGTCCAGTTTCTCTTCCAAGATATCATTTAATATGCCTTAATACTGCTTCGGCAAACTGAGTTGTAGTAGCCTTTCCTCCTTGATCGCCGGTCAGATCCTTACCTTCCTTATAGACTGTCTGTAGCGCTTTTTCCAGGCTGTCAGCTTCCTGTTCCATACCGAGATAATCCAGCATGTATTTTGCTGACAGGATTGCCCCCGTGGGATTGGCAATATTCTTACCGGCAATATCAGGAGCCGTACCGTGGACTGATTCGAAATAAGGCACTTTGCCGCCAACACAGCCGCTGCCGGCCATGCCAAGACCGCCGGCTATTTCAGCCGCTTCATCGGTCAGTATGTCACCGAAAAGATTGGATGTTGCTATGACATCGAAACTCCCTGGAAATCTTACCAATCGACGTGCCATGTCATCCACGTAATACCTTGTATATGTCAGTTCCGGATAGCTTGCAAGTTCTTCCTGTATAGCTGTTTCGAGCATACCACATGTTTGAGGGAACATATTGGACTTTGTGACAACCGTGACGTTCCCCGGATAACCTTTGTTTTTCCTGTCTTGTGCATATTCACAGGCAAATTTACTGAATCGTTTCATTCCGGTTTCAGACATTATCCTCAAGGCAAAATTACCTTTTCCATAATCGCTGAGAGATTTCCCGTGTCTGGTGCGAAAATCCGGCAGCTTCTCCTGCAGTACAGTGAGATCGCCTTCAGCGTAGGTATACATACCTTCGCTGTTTTCCCTGAGGATGACAAAGTCTATACCCTCTGGGTCTTTTAACGGGCTGGCTGCACCTGTGTAATATTTTGTCGGCCTGACATTCACAAAATTTCCAAGACCCCAGCGAAGATACATAATTATCGGGTCACTGGGAGGATTCGCAGATCCGAAAAATACTGCGTCGGATTCCTGGCACTGCTTTTTCGTTTCCTCCGGTAAGACCGTACCATGAGTTTCAATAGCTGCTTCTCCGTTGGGAAGCCATTGGATGTCGAGACTGAAATTCGCCTTTTCAAGTATATGACAGGCGGCGCCGACTACCTCAGGACCTATGCCGTCACCACCCAGAACTGCTATTTTCTTTTTCATAAATTTCTCCCTTCATCCTTCCCTTCATCTCAGTTAAATAAATGATTTCTCCGTTATCTGCACGGGTTTGTTGAATCTCTCCAGGTGAAAAAGATTAATGTCTTGAAAAGAAGTTTCTCCAGTCAATATCAATTCAGCTATAATTCTACCGAATGCCGGAGAATGCATGAAACCGTGTCCGCTGAAACCACAGGCCAGGTATACCCCTTCAAAACCGGGTGCTTTTCCGAGGATTGCCATATTATCCGGCGTATCGGAATGAAGTCCTGCCTGTGCTCTCATGATGCCAATATTTTCAAACACCGGAAACCGATAACAAATTTCAGGACCGACAATTCCAGTGAAATAATCCCAGTCGATCGATGTGTCAAAACCTTCAGGCTCCTCCGGATTACGCCTGCCGAAGATAAGACATGGACCCTCGCGACGCAGCCAGAGGCCGCTGTGAAAATCGACGATCATCGGGAACCTTGACCAGATTGGACCTGCAATAAATTCCTTGTGATGAATAGTCTCGGTAATAAAAATATGGCGCCTAGTCGGACGAACCGGGATATTATGACCCATCATTCTACCGATTAATCCCGCATATGGTCCGGCCGCATTTACCACAACAGGAGTGACGAATTTGTCTCCATTGGTTATTATCTCTTTCACCCCATCCTTCTTTATGTTTATCCCGGTAACTTCGGTATCTTCAAATATTTTTGCACCAAGTTGTCGTGCAGCAGATGCGAATCCATTCACTACCGAATAGGGATCAGCATACCCGTCACTTTGACAGAATGAACCTCCCAGGATATCGTCCGGTCTCAACTGTGGAACCATTTCCAGAACTTCAGAAGGCGTAAGGAGATTAACATCCAGTCCTAGTTTACGTTGAATTTCTGCGTTCTGGAGGATAGTTATCATATCATCTTCGGTTGTCGCCAGCATAAGGTACCCATTTTGCCGGAAATCTGAATGTTGGCCGGTTTCACTCTCGAAACTGGAAAAGAACTCCACGCTCTCCATAGATAATCGGATATCTGCTTCAAGAGAGAACTGCTGCCTGATGCCGCCGGCGCATTTTTCCGTGGAGCCTGAGCCGATGTAATTCTTTTCAAGAACAACCACATTCCTGCAGCCCTGTTTTGCCAGATGAAAGGCAATACTGGTGCCGATAACACCGGCGCCTATAATCAATACGCTGGCTGTTTTCACATCAATCTCCGGATAAAAACTGTGATTCTATTCATATATTCTACCAGAATAACCGCGATTGGTTAGGTTAAGACTACGTGATCCTGGATGTGAACTTGATCGGGCTGAAGAAATAGCGAATATTACCGTGAAAACTTTCCGTAATCTTCGGCTGCAACCCAGGACTCTTGACGCAAAGGCGATTGCACAAATTTATCGTGATTCCTTCTAAAATCCGAAATAAGTTCGATGAGTTCTATCTCGCGTGGATTATTTTTTATAAAGAGTATTTATAATCGCTTTTCAAGCGGTTCTCTCCACGTTTCCCATTTAACTTTTAGTTTGAACAGATCTTCAAACTAATCTCAATTTTTTGACTGGGATCCCAACCCTCAAATTCATTCCAGTTGCAAGCCACTGCTACTCTTTAAAAAAGACATAAATCCCAGCTTTGCTTGTCTAGTGATAATCGGTTATCTGGTCTGAGCTGAAGTAGGATACATATGTGGCGACTTCTTCACCATACTTTATTCCTTCAAAATAGTTTGAAGAATTCAATCTTATTGGCAAACCTTCGACTCGTATAACCTGCCAATGACTGACACCTGTATTGTGGACAAAATCATATCTAATATCAAGTTGTTCAATCGTTGTACCATCTTGGGAAACTCTCCCGCTTATGGTCTCTTTGCCGTTATATGCTTCCCATTGCATGAAAAAATACACCCCGTCCCAGACTAACTCTCCCCAAGATTCATGCACCCAGTTAAATATATTGGTTGCACCTGGGAGAGGATTTATCCAATCACTCTCAACCCTGAAATCCAAGTCAAACTTTTTCATCTTGTGAAGATCCATGAGATAATTTGCAGATGCTTCCACCTCTAAAGTCGCTACTGCTGAGCCGATAGGTAGGTCAACGGTATCGCCCGTCTCGAACACGCCGACGTGTATTGCATATGGCCCCGGTTTATCGAACTCGTGAACGGCCTCATTGCTGAGAGGTATGGTCAGCACCGGGCCGTCTCCGAAGTCCCAGGTGTAATACAACATCATACGGCAGGATTTCAGGCGCTCCTGTCCGGACAGAAAAAGTATATTCATGTCCCGTCTTTAATGGACCGACCGGCATAACAATAACGAAATCGCTGGTAATATCCACATTGACGGATGCTCGTGCCAGGACCTTGCCGACAAGTTCCAGGGAAAACAGGACGACGTATGACCCCGTCTTGGGGAAGACGTGGCTTACTTCGCTGAATCCTCCCGACCACAAATCGGCTTCAGTTGACATGACTTTAGTTGTGCCCGCATCAGAGGGTACGGTGCTGACATTGCCGAACTCCCACCTGGCGTTACTGAAAGACGGCACCAGTATCGGATTACTTGCCGTGGCTTTCAGTTCATATTCCCTCTCATTGTGAGTCTGCGAAACCTCTATCGTAAACGTCAGAGGGGTACAGTATACCGTGTAGATATAACTGGATAACAGGACCGCCTCGCTCTTATTTTTAGCATAATCTTCCTGGCTGTAAAGGTCGATGCGGACGGTATAAGTCCCTTCATTTTTAAAAGAGTATTTCAGATAATCCATATTAGGCCAAGTGTATTTATATATTATTCAAAACCACTGCCGTCAGGTATGCCGTCGCCAGAGTTTGGCGCCGGGCCGGGGCCATAACCCACATCATAGTCGAATCCGCTTCCGTTAGAAATACCATCACCGGATTCCGGTGCGGGTTCCTGGTAACCATAACCGTCCATAGCGGCGAATGCCGTTACTCCCAGGGAAGTGACGAGTACTACCGAGATAACCATGGCTGTTACTAAGACTGTAAGAACTTTTTTCAAGACCATACCTCCTCTTTTACCTATATAAACGATTCGGAGATATAATTGTTACATGAAATCGGTGATTTGATATGAAAGATACAAACAAATGATACGAAAATATACAGGCAACGTACAAAAAGGGTAAAAATATTATGAAGCCAGGTTTATTTCTTATCAGGATTGCTTGATTTTGTCAGCCAGGAACTCGACTGGACCTTTCCACCACCAACGTTGAAGACCATTTCTATCCCGAGCCGCTTGCATACTTCGGCTTCAGGGATGTCCGACTCGTCTCTGCGGTCGCCGCCGTTGGCAAAAATATCAGGTTTGATCGCTTCAAGACTCTTGCAGACGCTGTCGTCTTCATCGATGCTGACGAAAACACTGTCAACTCCCTTGATATTTTCCAGGATCTCTTTTCTTTCCTCCAGCGGCATGAAAGGGTGGCCTTTTTTCCTGATAAGAAAGGCATCGTTATTGAGTATTATGATCAGTTTCCCGAGTTTACTCGCTTCATGGATCATCCTGATATGACCGATGTGTATGGGGTCGAAACCACCGGAAACAGCGACTATTTTTTCTCTCATACCCATTTATATTATACCAACTGTGCTTGAGTTACAATGATATTTACTCTCGATTTATGCCTTGAATTACTTGAATTAATAGTTGTTACTATTTTCAAGGATAACTTGACAAGTTTGGTAATCAGGTATATAAATATGTCACTCGGGTGGCTCATGTAATAACTTCACACCGCCAGCCACAATAGACGGTTTAAAAAGCTGTCAAGTGGAAAAATATTGAACGCGGGAGGTGAACGATGGTTAAGGTAGTTATAGAGCGACGCTGCAAGCCGGGTGAAGAAAAAAGGCTGGAGGGACTGCTCAAAGACCTGAGAGCAAGCTGTATGCGCCAGTCAACCTACGTGTCGGGAGAGACTCTCATCGACATTAACGATCCTACCCACTACATGGTTGTTGGCACCTGGACGCGTCTCGGGGGATGGCAGGGATGGAAGGAGTGCCAGGAACGGCAGGAACTACTGCAGATGGTATCGGCATGCATCGAACAGGAACCTGTTATCCATGTCTATGCCGCTGCTGGCAACGGTCTGGGCGGCTTTGAGATGGATGAACACTTTGTATCTATGATATCCGCAGACTAATATCTCGGATGCCTGATAACGCCGGAGTTATTACGGGATATACACCCGAATGACTCCGGCGAGTTTATTCATAATAGAAAGCTGTCATAACTCGGGTGTAAAACGAATCATGTATTTTCAAGGTTTGATACTGCGATTATTCCACGGTGACCGATTTTGCCAGGTTCCTTGGTTTGTCTATATCACAGCCTCGCATTGCGGCAACGTGATAGGCGAAGATCTGAAGCGGGATAATACTCAGAATCGGCGTCAGTGGTTCGAGTGTATCCGGTATATAAATCACGTCGTCAGCCAGTGAACCTATCTCGGTGTTGCCCTCCGTAGCGACAGCAATGACCGGAGATTTCCTGGCCTTGATCTCCTGGATATTGGATATCATCTTGCTGTAG
>MGML01000074.1:5534-9025 GCA_001796415.1 Chloroflexi bacterium RBG_13_46_14 | reverse complement strand
AAACTCACCACGCCGTCTCCACCGTCACCTGCTTTCACCTTTATCTCAACCTTGTCGTACAATTATTATTACCCCTTTAAGTATTAGTTATTTATGGTATTAATTAAGGATTATTATTAATAATAGTAACATGAAATCAGCGAGTATAAAATTCAGCAAACTTCAAACGAACAAGGGGCATTTTACGACTGAACAGGGTGCGGGTTATCAAAAACCGGGAGGTATTATTAAAAATATTAAGGAAATGTGAAAAAATTAATACCAGTATTTAAGCTCGTGTCCTGGTCGCTGCGTGGATTTCCTGCTGAATATCGAACACTTTCCGCTTAAGTGACGGATCATTATTGATATCGTCGGCTATTTTTTGATAAGCATGACTTACCGTCGCAGGTGTTCTTCCACCGAGTTCCTTACCAATTTCGGAAAGAGAGCAGTCGGTTTCCTGACGAATGAGGTACATCGTGACCTGCCGGGCAAGCGCTGTCATCTCGTCTCTCTTACGACCCTTGAGATCGGAAGGGGTGAGTTGAAAACTGTCGACAACAGCTTCCATTATCAGGTGAGGAGTAGCCGGAGTTGAAGGAAGATCGTTACTGGAGATGTCTTTAAGGGCCTGAGCGGCCAGCTCCGGGGTAATCATTTCCCGTATCAGCCTGGAATAAGCGACAACCCGGTTCAATGAGCCCTCGAGAGCCCGGATACTCTGCTTGATCTGGAGTGCTATCATCTCCAGGACCTCGGTGGATAATTCCAGGTCTTTCTGGGATGCTTTAGCGCGAAGGATAGCCAGGCGGGTATCGAAGTCCGGTTCCTGGATATCCGTTACCAGCCCGCCTTCGAAGCGGGAGCGAAGCCTTTTCTGCAGTGACGGCAGTAACCTGGGAGGCTGGTCACAGGTAATCGCTATCTGGTGGTCGGCTGCATACAATTCGTCGAAGGTATGGAAGAAATTTTCCTCGGTCTGGCTTTTCCCGCTGAAGAACTGCACGTCATCCAGGAGAAGCATATCGACACTCCGGTAGCGGTTCCTGAATTCTTCGGTCTTTTTCTCTTTCAGGGCTCGCATAAGCTGGTTGGTGTACTCCTCCGCCCGGACATAGAGAACCTTCAGGTTGTTTTCAAGGGCTTTATGACCGATAGCGTGAAGCAGGTGGGTTTTACCAAGTCCGGACCCACTATAGATAAACAGGGGATTATAACTGGTTCCGGGACTCTGAGCGACTGTCATCGCGGCAGTAAACGCCATCTGGTTGCTGGTGCCGGTGATAAAGGTATCAAAGGTGTACCTGGGATTAAAGAGCGGCAGACTTCCCTGCTGGGTAGCTACAGCCTTACTCCGAGATCTAGAAACCGGTTGAGAGCATATGTGATTACCGTCTACCCGGAATTGTACCTGAACCTCATCCCTGGTAATACCCATGAGGACTTTCTCGATGAGGGAACGCTGATTCCTTTCCAGGTATTCCGAAACAAATGTGTTAGGTACGCCGACGACGAATCTGTCCTTTTCATACCCGATACCGTGCGTCTTCGACAACCAGGTGCGGTAGTTTGGTTTGTTAACATGTACCTGCAGTTCACCTAAAGCAGCTTCCCATACCTGCTGCGCGGATCCGGATTCTGTCAAGTTCTTCTCCCTCGCTCTTAGCCACAAGAGTCGGTTATAGTATATCTCCCTGGCGGGAGGGGTGAGCAAAATGCCTATAGATATTCGGCTTGTTCTTTTGCGGAAACAGTAACCATCATACCAAAACAAGGTCTTTGGATAGCAACCGTTATAATGGTTGTTGATGGCGATTTCTGGTTCTTACCAGCCCTTAGGAAGTCCGTCAGGCTTCTTTTTTTAAGGTTTTTCCAACCTTTAGCCGTAACATTTTTTTGTTGTTATTAAAAATTTTCAATGCTACAATTACTGGCGGAGGACGGCATTGAAAATCGTTTTTATGGGCACGCCGTGGTTCGCTGTTCCTACCCTGGAATATCTGCTGCTTAACGGTTATGAGATAGCGGCCGTTTACACCCAGCCGGACAGGGAATCCGGTAGAGGAAGATCCGTTATTGCCTCTCCGGTTAAGAGGAAGGCAATAGAGTATGGTCTGCCCGTAGAGCAGCCGGATAATTTCAAGGAAGGAACAACGGTAGACCGGCTGGCAGCCTACAAACCGGATTACATCCTGATATACTCTTACGGACAGATATTACCCCAGACAGTAATTGATATTCCATCGCGTGACTGCCTGGCTATTCATCCTTCCCTGCTCCCGCGACACCGCGGTGCCGCGCCGGTTGTCTCAGCGATTCTCTCGGGGGATGAGTTCACAGGTACCACTTTGATTCGGGTTGCGCTGAAAGTCGATTCGGGCGATATCTTGGGGCAGGTACAGGTACCGGTTACGGATTATGACACTACGGAAATACTGACGGGAAAGCTTTCCCTGGTATCGGCACAGATGGTGCTGGATGTGTTGCCGCGCCTGGTGAAGAACGAGGTGATTCCCAGGCAGCAGGGTGCGTCTTTAGCAAACTACTTCGGACAGCTTTCCAAACAGGACGGAGAAATAGACTGGAAAATGCCGGCAGTGGATATCTGGCGCCGGGTACGCGCCTATAATCCCTGGCCGGGCTGCTATACGAAATGGAATGGTAAACAGTTAAAAATACTGAAGGCTAAACCTTCGCCTTTCCAAGAGAATACACCGCCGGGCAGGGTAGTTACGCTGCCGGATAAACACTTGCTGGGGATAAGCACCGGCGACGGAATACTGGCTGTTTCGGAGGTCCAGCTTGAAGGCAAGAAGGGGATGTCTGCGAGAGATTTCATCCAGGGGCAGAGAAACATCATCGGCGCTGTGCTTCCATCGGGTTCCTGAAATAGAGTATTGAGATGTCTATCGAGAAAATCCTTTCGCGGAAAGCGGTATCTGATTTCCTGGAGAACAACGGCTGGCAACCAGTCGATGTCATTACGCATGGAGCAACGGCTGATGTCCTTATCATCGAGAAAGACAGCGGGAAATACGCGTTTAAGTTAGCCCGGGAAAAGGCCAAAGAGATCGTAGTGAGGGAACACCGGTTATTAACGTATCTGAATACCACCGAACCGGAACTGAATGTTCCCGGGGTGAGTGAATGGCTAGAGGATATCGACGGTTTCCTGATGGAGTACCTGCTCTCCCCGACACCTGAGGTTAAGCAGTCGGAAACTTGGCCTGTTGAACTCGCCCGGGCACTGCGCAGGATCCACGACATAAAACTCCCTGAAATCGAAGGAATACCAGACGACCGTCCTGAAATACACCTAACCGTGAGTAAAAGGTTTACCGACCATTGCGCTATCATCCATAAAGGAGATGAATACTGGAAAAGTCTGCCCGAGGAATACATACCGGCGCTGGAGTCGGTACGCAGCCATTACGATACTTATATTGCCCTGATTCCCGATGTTGAAAAAGCATTAACGAACGCCCAGCCGGCTTTAACGCACGGCGACC
>MGML01000074.1:2158-5385 GCA_001796415.1 Chloroflexi bacterium RBG_13_46_14 | reverse complement strand
ATTAATTGCCCCCCTGTAATAAGGTCTGTATAATCAGTGCAAAGGAGATACCGTTGTCTGAATACCAAAATCTTGATCGTTTTGGGAAACTGGTGGAGATCATCGCCCGATTGCGTTCGCCCGACGGCTGCCCCTGGGACAGGAGGCAGACCCACTCGTCCCTGAGGGAGTTCCTGCTGGAGGAATGCTATGAAGCCCTGGAAGCCTTGGACGAGGGTGATACTGAGAAGCTGAAAGGAGAACTGGGTGACATTCTTCTCCAGATTATGCTGCACGCCCAGATAGCTTCCGATGCCGGAGAGTTCGATATCGGCGACGTGATAAAAGGGCTGAACGAGAAGATGATCTACCGGCATCCGCACGTGTTCGGTACGACAGAGGTTAGCAGCGCCGAGGAAGTCTCCCATAACTGGCAAGCCCTGAAGAGCCGGGAAAGAGGAGAGGATACATCAATACTGGAAAGCGTCCCGAAGCACATGCCGTCGATGAGTTACGCCTATGAAATCCAGCAAAGGGTGGCGCAGGTCGGGTTCGACTGGGAGGACCTGGGGGGCGTAATCGACAAGATAGCCGAAGAAGCAGAGGAGTTCCGGCATAGTGACGGCGAGAAGAAATCCGATGAGTTCGGCGACCTGCTGTTCACGCTGGTTAATTTTGCCCGGCGGCTGGGGATAGACTCGGAAATAGCCCTCAGGGAAGCAAACAGGAAGTTCTTCGACCGGTTCACCACCATGGAGAAACTCTGCCGGGAACGCGGTCTGACCTTCGACGAACTATCATTCAAGGAACAGAACGCTCTCTGGGAAGAAGTGAAGGAGATAATCAGGAAAGACGGTTAAGTTTTCAGAATATCCTTTCGCCTTTGAGCCTAACATACCCCATTCCCGTGAAGACGGGAATCCAGATCATTGTGAAAGTAAATCATTGTATATATCTCCCCATCTTGGATTCACCTCCTCTATCAGTCTTATCTTCCACGCCCTGTTCCATTTCTTCAGTTGCTTTTCTCGGATGAGAGCACCTTCTTTGCTGTCAAACGTTTCGTAATAGACAAGCATATGAGTTCCGTATTTCCTGGTGAAACCTTCGACAAAGTCATTCTTATGCTCGTAAATGCGCCTCATCAGATCGCTGGTCGTACCGATGTAAAGAGTACCGTTCCGACAGCTAGCCATCATATAGACATAGTAAGTATTGTATATACCCATATTCTTACATTCAGGCTCTGGATTCCCACCTCCGTGGGAATGGGTCTTTAATTATCCATCTCATAGTACATCTTAACGCCATTGTTGTTTGCGTATGGCATTGTCTATGCTCCTTTATTTATTCTCTGGTAGAGGAGGATAAAAACCGAGTTGCTGGTATCCGGTCAGCAAGTCTGACAGAATTTCTCCTTTTGCAATTTTCCCATCTGTCAGGGTATATACGGCTATTACTTTAACGTTGATTTTTTTATTTGTAGGAGGATTGCTAAAGTATCCCCCGACATCGGTGCCAGATACCATACTTATAGCAACCACTTTATCCCCTTCAGCTATCATTTCTACCAAACGATTCTCCAGGTCAGGTATTTTTTCTCTCTGAGATCTAAATAACTTCTCATGCTCTTCCATACTTGTGATTTTACCTCCCATGCCGAAAAAACCTTGGTGGGCAAGTTCATCAGAATGACTGTAGTTTAGGTCATTCATTATCTCTTTGATATATCTTTTAACCGTGGCTTTGTTCTCTTCTATACCCATCGTTTATGCTCCTTTCTTATAAATTAACGTCGTTCAAGAAATAGAGGCTGTATTACTCCATAGGCACTCCCTCCTTTAATACAAAAAAAGGCACCGGATACAGCCGCACTATCAGGCAGCCCCGGTGCCCTCTTTGCATCATATTCACCTTCTTGTTAATAGAAAGTGGATGATCGCTTTAATTTATTTAGATGTGAACTGATTATACTCTTTTTCTAAAGGCTGTCAATGGAGGAAAATGCACCATATAAGAAATATAAATCTGTCTTTACGGGCTATATTTCCTGCCCTCCATGCCGTCTTTATCCCCTATATCGAGAGATTATTATAATACCTCCTGATACTATTGCCTGTTAATCCCGCAATCATGAAATACCGAGTTCTGCGAGTTTTTCCGGTGTGGGCACGCCTTCGGAATCCCATCCCATGTAATAGTAGAAGTAGCCCCTTGCCTTTTTCATCTGCTCCCTGTCAACATGCTTATTTGACAGAGCGCCATCTGTCTTGGGCTGGTACCATCGTTCCGGCCATTCATCATCCGCAGCAGTAAAACCATGCTTGTTATTGAATAACCTCATGAGCGTTACTACTCGCTCACCGATTTTTAACAATTCCATTGGGCTGGTTTTCCAGCCGCAAACTGCGTTGAGTAATTCCACCTGTCTTTCCCAGTTGCATGGAACGTAAGAACACTGCACCATGCAATCACCGATGCGACCCATACAGTAAGTTAGTTTATATACGCTTATTCTCAATGGACTGAGGTCATCCGGCACCGGAGCCAGAATCCCGAAAGGATGAAGAGCTTCCATACCCATTGGTGAAGTCCCGCCGCCAAAACTGCCGCCGTGGTCAGCACCGTGCGAATTAATCATATACCCGAACCCGAGTCCGGTCTGTAATCTTGGTTCATGCATGCCGGGTTCCAGCCCCTTGGTATGCATAGCGAACTCCTCGCACCCCTTACCTATTTTCTCTGCCATACGGGCGGTACCTTCAGCCATCAAATCACCGATACCTTCCCGCTTTACTATCATTTCAAGAGCTTTAATCATGGCATCCGCATTACCGAACTTCAATTCCAGTCCGCCGGTATCCTCATTGGTTATCAGGCCTTTTTCATAACATTCCATGGCAAAGGCAACAGTACTGCCGGCGGATATTGTATCAAGCGAGTTGGAGTTACAGATTTCATTACCTTTGCAGATAGCTCTTACATCACTGATACCACAATCGGAGCCCAATGAAGCCATCGTTTCATATTCCGGACCCCCGTATGCTGGATCGTGATTATACGGTTCTTCAAATTTTACTACTTTCTTGCAGCGCACGTGGCAGGCGTAACATCCATCCATTCCGGTCAGGATACCTTGTTCCTTCATCACACCGGCATGTATGTCATTGACACCGGGGAAGACACCGTCACGGAAATTGCGTACCGGCAGATTACCCGAGCCTTCCATACCTACGATACCAGGTCCA
>MGML01000074.1:0-2122 GCA_001796415.1 Chloroflexi bacterium RBG_13_46_14 | reverse complement strand
ATTGCCTTCCTGATTTCACTAAGTTTACCTTCGTCTTCAATTTTAGGCAGGTTATGACCTCTTGCAGCAATTGCCTTGAGATTCTTCGAGCCCATTACAGCTCCTAACCCGCCTCTACCTGCCGCATCGATATTTCCGGTCATAATACAGGCATAACGCACCATATTTTCTCCACCGGGGCCGATCATGACCAGTTGTACTCTATCGTCACCCAGTTCTTTCCTGATGATTTCCTCAGTTTCCCTGGTCTGTTTTCCCCAGACATTTGAAGCGTCTTTAATGGAGACTTCCCCATCGTGGATAAACAGGTATACCGGCTTATCTGATTTACCTTCGATGATAATAACATCAAAGCCGGCGCGTTTTAGCTCTGCCATCCACCATCCGCCGGACTCCGATTTGGCAATAGCGCCCATGAGAGGTGATTTGGCGCCAACGCAGTACCTTGCCGCTCCCGGCAGAGGTAGTCCACTAACAGGTCCTAACGCAAACACCAGTTTGTTGTCCGGACCCAACGGGTCGGCTCCAGCCGGAATTTCTTTCCACAGGTAATAGGATACAAAACCGGCTCCGCCCAGGTATTTACGACAGAATTCGTAGCTCAGCTTTTCTGTGGTTATTTTATTATCGGTAAGATTTACTCTTAACAAAGTAGCGTTATAACCACCTGCTACCTCGGGGAATGGTACCGGTCGCGGTGGCCCGCCGGGACCACCGGGACCTCTAGACTCCGGTTCACGTCTAACCTCAGCCATGATATTGACCTCCTCTGTAAAATATTATTTTGGCGATCGTAAGCCAGTTATGATATTTATATATTTTTAAATTAGTGTTATCTGACTTCATCTAAAAAAATAAATTCTGATAAGCTAACCATCTGGTAATTGATCCGGTCAGATGTAATATCTAGGATCCCGACAGTTCCCAATCCCTTTTTGTAGTTGAGGAATGTCGGACTTCCGGGATTGATGAACAGGATTCCTTCGGTAGTTTCTGTATGAGTCCTGTGTTCATGCCCGAAGACAATAACGTCCGGTTTGGAAATTTTACCCCATTTTTGCCTGTTATAATTCTCCCAACTTTGAGATTGGCGAGTTTCTCCAGTTCATCCAGGATTGATTTCTTATAGAAATCTCCGGCGTGGAGGATAAGGTTGACTTTTGAAAACGCTCTGAATACTTCATCGGGAAGCTTTTCAGCCGCTAAAGGTATATGTGTATCTGAAATAAGTCCAATCTGCATATGGTTAACAGTGTCCTGTGAAAAAGTTAAATTAAGCCTTTAATATATCCTTCAGTCTTAGAGTCCTCTCCAACGACGGCTGCATCTTCATTTCACGGAATTCCTTGATAGCGAAATCGAGGTGTTCGATTAAAATATCAACACGTGTGTTTCAGTGTACGAGTGTGGTATGACGATGTCAAGACTGATAAGAACCACAGAAAAAGGTTTTTTTGTACTTCTGCAATGCACCGACGTGAGGATGAGTGATGGAGTATTCCCTGCAGCTTTTCGAAGGCGAATCAAGTACAAGATTTTCTGGATTCCCGCTCAACAGATTTATAAACATAGTTAAGGAAGGGCGGGAATGACAGAAGAAAGCCGGTATGGTGTTTAAAAAGTGCGTGGACATTATTACTCGTCACGTTTGGTTATCTGCGTTACGACCGAGACCAATAATTACGGACTGTATTTTTTAACGGACTCGACCATCGCTTTTACGTTTTCCGGTCTGGCGTAGTCCATGGCGCTGCCGACTCCCATAATATATCCGCCGCCTTTGCCGCCCACTTTGATAAGCTTTTTACAATACTCCTCTACATCCTGCGGCGAGCCTGCCTGGAGTATAGTGGGAGGAACCCCTCCCTGGATGCACATATGGCCGCCGAGGATTTCCTTGGCTTTGAAAACATCCGTTTTCTCACAATGGAATATGACCTTGCCTTTAGGAAGATCAAGCAGGTACTCCAGGCGATTGTCCCATATCCCTTCCCAGAAAGGAGCGGCGATGAAACCGAGTTCGACGTTCTTCTCGATGCACTGTTTCAGGTGGGGCCAGTAAAATTTCTCGAACTGGGCGTCCGACATAAACCCGTCGGAACCGCGGTGCAGCGGCATTCCC
>MGML01000073.1 GCA_001796415.1 Chloroflexi bacterium RBG_13_46_14 | reverse complement strand
AGGAGTATAGCGATGACAAGGAAAGCGATTCTGGTGGGAGTGTTAATCATGCTGTTTACGTGGATGATGCCGGGGTGCAGTGATTCGGAACCGTCTGAAATTAAGGTAGTATCCGAGGAAATTAGTTGGCCGATAGGGGAAACTACGGTCTACGCAACCATTACCCGTCCTGAGTCAGGCGAGAATCTACCTGGAGTAGTGTTTGTGCCGGGAAGCGGTCCGACCGATCGTGACTGGAATTCACCACTGCTTCCTGGTAAGAACGGAAGTGCGGCGCTTCTCGCAGAAGAACTGGCCAGGAACGGATACGTGACGATCAGGTATGATAAACGTTTTGCCGGAGTTTACGCGGCTGAGAATATACCGCTTCTAATCGGGAAAATCAGCATGGAGAGTCACCTGGAGGAACTCAGGGGAGCAGTACAGGTTTTGAGTGACAGACCTGATGTTGACGATGGAAGGATATTCACCCTGGCTAACAGCGAAGGGTGTATTCACGTTGTCAATTATCAGATAGAAAAGGGTGAGAAAGGATTTGCCGGTT
This sequence comes from Chloroflexi bacterium RBG_13_46_14, assembly GCA_001796415.1. The sequence goes on along the minus strand of MGML01000073.1, from coordinate 5,905 downwards.
TGATACTGGCGGCTCCTCCCGGACAATCGATGGGCGACCTGGCAAAGACGCAGATCGAAGCCCAACTTGCCGGAATGCCCGGCGCTGACGAAATAATGAAGCTATACGATGAAGCGGTCGATGGTTTCCTGGCAACCGGAACTATGGAACCGGATGATTCCTTGCCGGAGGGTTTAAAAATTTTCCTTCAGAGTCTCGCTAGTCCGGCCAATATGCCTTTTACGCAGGAGATATGGCAGAGGGATATAACTCCTGATGTGAAGAAAATAGATGTGCCGGTGCTGATAATTATAGGAAAGAAAGATATACAGGTAAACTGGGAATATGACGGTGCGAAACTCCAGGCGGCAACAAAAGGAATGGATAATATCACGTTTTCATTTACTGAAAATGCCAGTCATGTATTGAAATACGAGGAATTGCCCAGGGAAGAGATTAACCTTACGAATCCGAATTATAACGGACAAGATACCGTTCTTGATACGGAAACGCTTGACATAATTATTAACTGGCTCGATACTAATTCATAATCTCCGGTGAGAGGATTCATCTTATGGAGCTGGATATCGATGATTGGATGTTGAAGTTCCTTCATTGACTTTAAATAGTGCAAGGAATATAATTTCATTATGAAACAATTAGCATATGACAATAATATGCCTTCGGAAGGAGAACCAAAGAAGCGGAATATCCAGCCTGCTGACTGCTCCGCTCGACTGCTCGAGGTAGTGCCTTCGATAATGCGGCACATCCGTAAAGAACTGCGCAGGCGCGCCATGCAGGGATTGACTGTCCCGCAATTCAGGGCACTCAACTATCTCCGGCGTCACCCGGAGGCTTCCCTTTCCAGTGTTGCCGAGCATCTCGGTCTCACTCCTCCTACCGTCTCAAAAATGATACAGAAGCTGGTTGACCAGGGGATAATTATAAGAAATTCAGCATCAGACAGGCGACAGGTGCGTCTTTCACTGTCCGCGGAAGGTATTTCCGCTCTTACTAAAGCCAGGGATGAAACACGAACGCAACTTGCGGAGAATCTAAAGACACTATCTCAAGAGGAATTAAAAAATCTATTTTCAGCCCTGGAAATACTGGAACACGTCTTTTCAAAGAACGGTACCGATGTCAACATATCTCAGACTTTATAAACTGGTATTTAATTATAAATCAAGGTTCTGTCTGGCATTTACCAGCGTACTTGCTTCAGGTGCGTTTATGCTCGTCAGCCCGAAGCTGCTAGCTTGGGCTATCAATTACGGAATCGAGACGGAGCATGTCCAGAAGTACCTGATCCTGATAGTTGCGGCTTCGTCAATATTCGGGGCTGCTGCTTTCCGGTCTGTTGCCCAGTACGGCCAGCAGTATCTTGGCCAGTGGCTCGGGCAAAAAATCGCTTATGACCTGCGCAATTCGATATATAACAGGCTCCAGCACCTTTCTTTTGCCTACCATGACAGCCATCAGACAGGTCAGTTGATGTCACGGGCAACCCAGGATGTAGAAGCCGTCCAGATGTTCGTCCAGATGGGCGTTCTTCGGGCATTGTTTTTCCTGCTTGTAGTCATCGGTGCGGTCATCCTGATGCTTTTTACCAACTGGCGACTTGCACTGGTAATACTGCCGTTTCTCATGGTCGTGGGAATAGGGTCGGCTATCTTTTCATCCAAGCTCCGGGTGATATGGACGCAAGTGCAGAACGGCCTGGCAAGGCTGACAACCGTTCTTCAGGAAAACCTCTCCGGGGCAAGGCTGGTCCGCTCGTTCGGGCGTGAGGACACCGAGGAAGTTAAGTTCAAAATCGAGGCCGAAGCGCTGTTCGAAGATTCCTATAAATCTTCCCGTATCCAGGCTATTTCCATGCCCACCATGGCGGGCATCTGGATGCTTGCCATGGCAGCAATCATGTGGTTTGGCGGAAATGAGATAGCCTCGGGGAGACTCACCGGGGGCGATCTCGCCGGTTTTACCCTTTATCTGACGCTGCTTCAGCAACCGGTACGGGCAATGGGGATGGTGGTAAATTCTGTTTCACGGGCTTATTCAGCCGGTATCCGCATTTTCGAAATTCTCGATGCGGAGTCGGCAGTCAAGGAAAAACCCGGAGCGGAAATGCTGAACGATGTTACCGGACATGTCGTGTTCGAAAAGGTTTCCTTCGGCTACAACAACTTGACACCGGTCCTGAAGGAGATAGATATCGATGCCTTGCCCGGCCAGGTTATTGCCCTGCTTGGACCGACCGGCAGTGGCAAGACAACCGTGGTCAATCTCCTTCCACGTTTCTACGATATCACATCGGGACGGATAACCATCGATGGTAAAGATATACGGGACGTTACCTTATCGTCTTTAAGAAGCTGCATGACCATAGTCCAGCAGGATGTATTTCTTTTCACCGGGACGGTACGGGATAATATCCGCTACGGGATGCCGGAGGCTTCCCAGGAGCAAGTGGAGCAGGCGGCGAAAACCGCTCATATCTACGACTTCATAGAATCCCTCCCCGAGCAGTACGATACGTGGGTTGGTGAAAGAGGCTTGACTCTCTCGGGAGGTCAGAAACAGCGTATAGCCATTGCCCGGACGCTTCTACTCGACCCGGCTATACTGATACTGGATGATTCCACGTCCAGCGTAGATACAGAGACGGAATACCAGATTCAAATGGCGCTTCAGGAAGTGATGAAGGGCCGAACTACCTTTGTGATTGCCCAGCGTTTACGCACGGTTAAAATGGCCGACCAGATACTGGTCCTGAACCGGGGTGTCATATTGGAAAGGGGTGTCCACGAGGAACTCCTTCAACAAAAAGGCTTCTATCGAAATATCTATGATCTGGAACTCAGGGATCAGGAAGAGGCGCTTTACAAAGTGAAAGGCAACCAGCAGGAAGATCTGCTTGAGCCAGAATCTTCAGATAGCGGTGTGGTTCCCGGTTAACGGATAACTCCAGGTAGGAATAAATACATGGTCGAAATGGCGGCGTGGCCGTAGATATATACCTTAAAGCAACAGGAAGAAGATAAGGAGGATTTCAAGTATGGCTTTCGGCGGATGGGGCGGTGGTGGTGGTGGCGGAGGCGGTGGAGGCATGGGAATGGGTGCAGGCGGGCTTCGCCGCGCCATGGACGGATGGTCCGACGACGCCCTCGGGAAAGCATACGACCATACAGTGGTCGTAAGGTTAGCAAAATATGTCCGGCCTTACAAGTGGCGGGTTGTAATCGCCATCATAGGCACCATCTTGTTTTCTTTGACTTCATACACGCAACCCTATCTCATCGGACAAGCTACCGATTATGCCCTGGCGGGAAATATGAATGATCTTGTTCTCGTCAGCCTTGGCCTGGTAGGTCTTGCCCTTCTGGCCTGGGTCTCTTATTACGGCTATATGAGTACCACGGCCTGGATGGGGCATCGCATACTGCTGACGTTGCGGGAGGAAATGTTCTCGCACCTGCAAAAACTGTCTCTCAGCTTCTACGACCGTAATGAAGTCGGGAGGGTGATGTCCCGCGTACAGAATGATGTTACATCATTGCAGGAATTACTGACATCGGGTTTTTTCACGATACTGGCGGATTTCCTTGGACTCGCGGTAATACTGTTCTGGCTCTTCAAACTCGACTGGGTACTCGCGCTCGGGACCATTTCAGTTCTGCCTTTCCTGATAATTGTATTGTGGATATGGCAGGAGAGAGCAAAAAAGGCGTTTATCCGTGTCCGCCAGGCCATCGCTGTCGTCAACTCGAACCTCCAGGAGAACATCTCGGGCGTCAGGGTTATTCAGAGTCTTAACCGGGAAAGCGAAAACCAGCGCCGTTTCGACTCGGTTAACGCGGATAATCTGAACGCCAATGTAGACGCTGCCAGACTCACAGCCATAGTGAACCCGGCTGTGGAAATATCCGTGGCCGTCGCAATGGCGGTGGTAATCATACTTGGAGGTATCCGGGTTATGAACGGCCTGACCACAGTCGGTGTTATCGTGTCGTTTGCCCTGTACGTCCAGCGATTTTTCGACCCGGTCCGGGAACTGGTAATGCAGTATGCCCAGCTCCAGCGCGCTATGGCCGGCGGGCAACGGGCATTCGAGGTGCTGGATACTCAGCCCGAGATCGAGGATAAACCCGATGCTTTACCAATACCTCCGATAAAGGGTGATGTAACTTTTGAAGATGTCCGTTTCAGTTATATTCCTGGAATCCCGGTACTTCGTAATATAAACCTGCATGTTTCACCAGGGCAGAATATCGCGCTTGTGGGGCAGACAGGCAGTGGTAAGACTACCATCACAGCCTTGATTGCCCGGCTTTATGATGTTACCTCCGGCAGTGTCAGGATAGACGGTATCGATGTCCGTGATGTCCAGAGGATATCAATCAACAGGCAGATGGGAGTGGTCCTGCAGGACCCCTTCCTCTTTTCCGGAACGGTAAAAGACAACCTGCGGTATGGCCGCCCTGAGGCAACCGATGAAGAAATTATCGAGGGCTCCAGGGCCGTGGGTGCTCATGAATTCATATTACAGTTCGAAAACGGATATGATACCGTTCTGGTTGAACGCGGTCAGAACATATCGCTCGGACAGCGCCAGCTTTTAAGTTTTGCCCGGGCGATTATTGCGAATCCCAGGATTCTTGTCCTGGATGAGGCAACGGCGAAGGTTGACAGCACTACCGAGGTCAGTATCCAGAGAGCATTGAAGGAACTGATGAAGGGCAGGACTTCTTTCGTTATTGCCCACCGTCTTTCAACAATAAGAGGGGCCGACCGCATCATTGTATTACAGAGCGGGAAAATCGTAGAAGACGGTACCCACGAAGAGCTTGTAGCACGCAACGGTGTTTACAGCAGTCTCTACAAGATGACCTATGAGTCCGAAAAAGCTGCCGGTGATGGAGAAAACGGGACAATAATCGCGAGCTAGCTTTGAATAGCGTTCTTGATAATCAACCCGGTACAGGTAATACACGGATCGGATAAACAAAAGCAAACATCAGCATTGTTTCGGGGGAATTCGAATCAATTCGTATTCCCTTTTTTTCATACTATCAAAACACGCAAAGCGCTCAATAATATCCCAAAAAACTTTATTAACTCTCTGATATTTCCGAGTAACTATCTCTTATCAGTCACTTATTCCGACTAAAGGACTATGCTTACCATCCATTAGGATGATTACTACCACCAGTATCAAAGGTATATTTTGTTACTTAAGGAATGCGGTCAAGTTTTAAAAAGTATTAGTTGAAATTAATATTTTTATGGGAGGTAACAATGGTACACAAAGTCGAGGTATCTCCTGAATCTATTACCAGATCACAGGAACCCGGGAACTTTTTTCCCGGACAGTCGGAAGATTTAATTGCTCAATGTCCTTTATGCAAGACCATTGAGACGATAACAGTAGGCGGTGATGGTCAGCTTTTCACAACCCGCAAATTCTACCAGTCCGGCAGAAATATATACCACAAATGCGGGTCGGCTCAACCATGCCGGTTATTCAGGGGTCAGTGACGTTTTCGAGTACTGACGGGAAATCAATATATTGGTCTTTTTTCAATCGATGACAGGTAGATAAACGTAAAAAGTACTGCCTTTACCAGCTTCACTTTCCGCAGTAATATAACCGTGGTGAATCTCGGCAATACGCTGGCATATAGCCAGACCAAGACCGGCTCCACCTTCGCTGCGTGATGGTGACTTATCAATCCGGTAAAAGCGTTCGAATACATGCTTGAGATGTTCTTCCGCGATTCCGATCCCGTTATCTTTCACGGCTATACAGGCATATTTATCCTTTCGCTCCAGAGTAACCGATATTTTCCCGCCCCCAGGTGTATACTGAATAGCGTTGATCATGATATTGAAAAACATTTCGCGTAAGCTTGCTCTGTGTCCC
>MGML01000072.1:8876-9779 GCA_001796415.1 Chloroflexi bacterium RBG_13_46_14 | reverse complement strand
TATCATTATTTTCTTATATCGTCAATATAGGTGTCAATGAGATATATAATTAATTCCTTATATAGTATCATATGAACATCTTAGTGAGTGCGATTGCGATTATATCTCACATAAGAAATGAAAAACAAGAGCTTAATATAATAACTTTGCGGATAATTATAAACACTACTTGAATATACCTTGTTGATAGGTATACTATTTTAAAAAATGAGAGAGGTAAGAGAATATGCTTACGGAAGGGTTATGCAAATTTATCATTCGAACGAATTACGAGGATATTCCTCCGGAGGTTATCAGGGCGGCGAAAGACGCCATACTCGATAACCTGGCGGTAACGATGTCCGGCAGCCAGGAACCATCGGGCAGGATAATGATGGAGATGGTCAAGGAAGCCCAGTCGCCGCCGGAAGCAACGGTCATCGGCGGCAGATTCAAGGCCAGTTGCGCCCTGGCTGCCCTGGCTAATGGCACCTCGGCCCATACTCAGGACTACGACGACTGCCTTGATTATCCTGCCGCCGGACTGGCACATCCTACCGCCGGAACGTTCTCGGGGCTGCTTACGGTCGGCGAAAAGAACCACATGTCGGGAAAGGACCTGATAACGGCGTACTGCCTCGGTGTCGAAGCCTTTGGCAAAACGGGCCTGTTCCTTATAAAAACCGGCGGCGCCGGGAGTCGCGGCTGGGAATGGACCGGAACGCTCGGAGTGATCGGCGCCACCATCGGTTTGTCCAAGATGTTCGGACTGAACGAGCGACAGATGACGAACGCCCTGGGGATAGCTTCTACCATGGCATGCAGCCTGATACGCAACTTCGGTTCCTTTGCGGGACACATTCACGGCGGCGTTGGTGCCAGGAACGGTATCGAAGCAGTAACCCTTGCCATGAAAGGGTACGA
>MGML01000072.1:7694-8743 GCA_001796415.1 Chloroflexi bacterium RBG_13_46_14 | reverse complement strand
GTGCCGGGCCTGATGTTCAAGTACTACCCCTGCGCCCATATCTCCCACTTCGGCGTATATGCCGCGCAGCAGATCAGAGAACAGCACACCGTGGACTGGAGGCAGATTGAAGAGATAGAGTTCCGTTCACCTTTCGGTATGGGTCATGACTCTCCGCCGCTTCCGGTGACCGGTGTACAGGGAAGGTTCAACCTGGGATATTGCATGTGCCGGTCGCTGATCCACGGAGATATCGAGTTCGATTTCTTTAAGGATGAAACAGTCAAGGATCCGGATACCAAAGAACTGATGAGCAGGACAAAATATGCCCTCATTAAGAGAGAAGATCTTGTTGGACCATTCGGCTACCAGGAACTCATTGTGAAAATGAAAGACGGCAATGTCTACCGCCAGAAAGTAGAACATCCCAAGGGCGAGCCGCAGAATCCGCAATCGCCCGAAGAACTGGAAGCCAAATTCAGGAAATGCGCCGTTTACGGCAAATACGAGGAACCGGCGATATCCCGGATAAAGGATATGGTGGCGGATTTCGAAAATATCAGGGATATAACTGAACTTACCGAACTGCTTGGACAGTAAAGACTGGAGGATTTTTATGAGTAATTCCAATAAAGGCATATACCTGGACAAACTGATCGATAATATACTGAACACGAAACCGGAAAACATCCCTTCTGCTTCGGTTGCGCACGCCAAGAACCGGTTAATGGATGTAATCGGGTGCATGATTTGCGGGGCGAACGATTACGGAAATCCCGAACTCCTCGGTGTCATCCGTGACTGGGGTGGAAAACCCGAGGCGAGGATATTCGTCCACGGAGACAGAGTTCCTGCCCCGATGGCGGCCATGGTCAACTGTATTATGGCCCGGTCATTCGATTACGAGCCGGTAAGCCCCCTGGTGGACGGAAAATCGATACCGGGGCATATTTCCGGCACCACCACGATGACGGCGCTGACCGTAGGTGATATGCGGAACGTGACCGGTAAAGAACTGCTGGCGGCATTGCTGGTGGGGGACGATATGGCAACCCGGGTTCTGCTGGCGG
>MGML01000072.1:0-7645 GCA_001796415.1 Chloroflexi bacterium RBG_13_46_14 | reverse complement strand
CTCGTTCGGAGCGACTGCCATAACCGGAAGGCTGATGGGATTGAACCACGACCAGTTAAGCGATGCCTTCGGCCTGGTAGTGGATCACCTCGGGGGCATTCAGAAACAGATCAGCGATACCGCTGTCGGGTTCAAACTTTCGCAGGGTAATGCTGCCAGGGATGCCATTTTCTGCGTGAATCTCGCTAAGGCAGGCTGGTCGGGGATCGATGACGCGCTGTTAGCCCAGGGCGGCTACTATGACATATTTACCGACGGTATCAAGGATCCCGAATTATTGATAAAAGACCTGGGCAAACAATACTACAGCGACGGGACATTCAAGCCCTATCCCAACTGCCGCATGAACCATTCGGCGGTCGACTGCGCAATCGATATCGTGAAGGAAAACAATATTTCCGCAGATGATATAGAAAAAGTTATCATGTATGTGTCTCCGGGAGCCACGCACGACATAATCGGCGCGCCTTTCAGGATAAAGAATTCCCCGCATGCCAGTGCCGGTTTCAGTATCCAGTACAGCGTGGCGAATGTCCTGGTGAGGGGAAGTTCAAGGCCGGAGCACTACACCGAGGAAGCGATACGCGATACCGCTATCAGTGATTTCATAAAAAACAAGATAACGATGGCGGAGTTGACGCAAGGAAACATGGAGAGCGGCAGGGTCAAGGTGATTATAAAAGACGGACGGGAGTTCGATGTTTTTACCGAGATCGCCAGGGGAGATCCACGCAGGCCGGTTTCGAAAGAAGATCTGCTGGCTAAATTCCGAGGTAATATCGAATTTTCCAATACCGTAACGAGTGAGAATGGGAAAAGGATTCTTGAAATGGTAGAGGACCTGGAAAACCTGGATAACGTTCAGAAACTGGCGGATCTTCTGATAGCATAACTCTGTAAGGTATTTTCGTATTACGTAAAAAACAGAGGTTATCACAATGAGAGGAGAGCGATTTCGCTCTCCTCTCTTATTTCTCCAGAATTGTAAATCGAGGTTAGTGACCCATCGACTCTTTCATTTTCTGGTCGATCCAGATAGCTTTCGTCCAGTCCCAGCTTCCGGCTCCACCGGTCCAGTTTATTCCTTCAAAGTTCCTTACCCAGGGATACCATGCGTTGTATTGATATGGTGCCGGCATGAATACTCCCCAAGCCTGTTGAAGCTCCCATATTGCGTATTCTTTCTTGGCTGCCAGCATTTTATCAGGGTCATCAAGAACATATTTGGCTAGCTGAGCCTTGAACTCCTGGGTACGCGGGGCGTCAATTTCAGAGATGTTGGCGAAAAAGCCTGGTCGGGTCATCATGTCCTGCTCGACTCCTGCCCAGGAACCCAGACCCGGGGCATAAATCATGCCTTCATACCCGTGAGACATCCAGACACCACTCCAGGCGCCACCCTCCAGCACTTCAAGTTCCAACTCGACATTGATATCAGCCCAGTATTCCTTAATAAGCGACAGTTCATCGGATGTTGCGGCTGTGCAGGTAATCTTGGTCTTGAAGCCATCGGGATAGCCGGCATCGGCCAGTAATTGTTTTGCCTGTTCCGGGTTGTAGGTAAAGATTTCCTGAACCTCTTTCGGCTGCTTCTCGAACGGTGTGTATACTTTTACCCATGATTCACCAGGCGGGAAGGGATACCCGATCAGAGCGGCTTCACCGTCGTAGTAATCATCTACCATCTCCTGCTTATTGATGGCCATGTTCAGCGCCTGCCGGACCCTGATGTCGTCGAAAGGCGGTTGGGTTAACTTACCGGCAGCAATGTTAGTGACCATCGCAAATCCCTGCTTCCACTGCAGGTCAGGTACGCTGCTCTTCAGTACAGCGGTGTCGTCACGACCGACACTCTGCAGGAAGTCGAGTTCGGCGGTCCTTAGCGCTGCAATCCGGGTAGATGCATCAGGAATAACCAGATATTTCAAGGTATCGAGATAAGGCCAGCGGTAACTCTCACCGGCGCTCGCATAAATCGGGTCGGTCTCAAAATAGTCAGGATTCTTGGTATAGGTTATCGAACTTCCGGTAATATAATCGGTCAGTACCCACGGCCCCGAACCTATAGCTTTTGTCCAGTCGTTCATGTCGCCGCCCGAACTCCATACTTCAGGCGGACTGACGTATATATTATCGCCGATCTCGGGTAACATCAGGCTTTGGGCGTCGTGAGACTGGAACTTCAGTTCAACGGTGTATCTGTCAAGGGCTGTCCATGATGTCGGCCGATACGGATTCCCCTCAGGATACTCTCCGGCCTGCCAGCAGCCCTGGTTGTTAAACTGGTAATTGATGTTGAAGACTATATCATCAGCGGTCATCTCGCGACCGTTGGCCGGTTCCTTGTCCTGGAATTTTACTCCCTTTTGTAAATTCCAGATTATAGTCGTATCATCGGGTAACTCCCAGTCGCATAGTTCGGGAGCTTCCAGTTTCATATCGCCAAGCCAGCCGAGTGCCCAGTCCGTGTCCCCTGTACCCTGGGGACCTAATGTCCAGTCACCACCTATCAGTTCGTTGCTGGTTAGCTGCATGTGACCTACCTGAATGGTCTGAGTGTTGTATGGGTCCCACTGGTTGTAGTCAGCTGATAAAGCGGTCATAATTGTGCCGCCATATATCGGTTTTTCAACCGTTCTTGTCATGGAGGTTCCATCTCTCCTGGTTAGTGTTACCGAAACTGTCTCACCCTCATCAACTTCATCCTCATCTACAGTTTCTTCTTCTCCACCACCACACGATGTCATGATGAGTGTAATAATCATCAGACAACTTATCACCAGCCATATGATCTTCTTCATCCTTCTTCCTTTCTGTTAAATATATCTGTGATGGCCTTGAGTTATCTCTCATTGAGACGGGTGACGTTCATTCTTACATGGTCTATGTTTCACCTCCTTACTAGCCCGTTGATTCGGCTCACAAGATTTCATTCATGGAAGGTGTATAAAAAACAAAAGGCAGCAAACATGATTTAAAACATAGTTGATTCCGCTGCCTTTGTCATACTATGATCACCTCCAATGTGTTTTTGGGAAAATGGTGTAGTCTAGAAGTATATTTGTGAAATGAAGTGTAGTAGTTTTTCATCGTGTTGTCAATGTAAAAAGAGAGATCATAGTGGCAGTCATACCTTGTTAACCTTGACTTAAAGAACCCGATTTTATAATATCTGACAGGATAAGAAGCTGCGTTTATTCTATACACAACAAGAGAGAAGGAGTTATTAATGGGTAAACTGGATAAAAAAGTTGCTCTGGTAACCGGTTCGGCACACTCGATCGGTAAGGCTATCTCAATCGGATTGGCTCGTGAAGGCGCGGACATGGTAATCGCCGACATGGATGTCGAAGGGTTGAACAAAACTGCCGAAGAAATTACAGCCCTGGGCGTACAGGTTCTGCCGGTGGAAACGAATGTATTGAAAGCTGAGCAGATAGAAGCCCTCTTCGCGAAGGCAATGGAAAAATTCGGACACGTGGATATCCTGGTGAACTGTGCCGGGATCTTCAACGGCGGCCCTGTCGATGAGCTGGAAGTAGAAACGTGGGACGCAGTTATCGGGACCAATCTGCGTGCACCGTTCCTGTGCACCCGCCAGGCGTTCCCTATTATGAAAAAGCAGGGCGGCGGACGGATAATTAATATCGGGAGTATATCGGCACAGAGGCCGAGGATGTTCAGCACTCCCTACAGCACGGCAAAATCAGGACTGGTCGGTCTGACGAACGCGACCGCTCTCGAAGGGCGTGAATATGGGATAAACTGTGGCATACTCCATCCAGGGGAGGTAACCAGAGACCGGCAGCCCACACCGCCTCCGGGATTTACTCCTCCGCCGGGTTTTAAAATGCCGGGACCGATGGAGACCATGTCTACCGAGGAAATAGCGGCGGCAGCGGTCTATATGGCGACCTGCCCTCCAAATGTTAATGTTCTCGAACTGATACAGCTCCCCATTCAGCAGCCGTATCTTGGACGCGGATAACAAACACTCGAATGGTAATGAAAAAGCCCCGGGTAAGCCGGAGCTTTTTTTAATCATTATTAACCAAGTTTCTGCAGATATCTCTGGGCTGACATTCCTGCCGCCGCGCCGTCGCCTACTGCTGCCGATACCTGCCTGGGAGAATTACTCCTGATATCGCCTGCGGCGAATACTCCGGGTATTTCCGATTCCATCCATCCGTTCACGATTATCTGGCCGCCTTCATCCAGCGGAACTACTCCCTGGAGGTAGCCGGTATTGGGATCGAGTCCGATATGGACGAGGACGCCGTCAACCTTCATCGTCTCTTTCTGACCGGTCTCTTCCGAGACAACTACGATTCCTTCAACCGTATTTCCGCCGGTGATGGCCTGTACCTTCATCCCGGTATGCACTTCGAGCTTGGGATTCCGGGCTACCCTGTCCCGGAGAATGGCAGTGGCATTCAGTTTGGGCATGGCCTCGATCACTATTACTTTCGATGCAATCTTTGACAGGTACAGCGCTTCGGTAATACCGGAATCACCTCCGCCGCATACGGCGACCACCTGTTCGGTAAACTGGCCGCCGTCACAGAAAGCACAGCCGATTACACCCCGGTCGCGGAATTCTTCCTCGCCGGGAACGCCAAGCTTTTTCGGTACCGAACCTCCGGCGAAGACAATAGCGGACGAGGTGTATGTCGTACCGTCGGCACATGTAACCCACTTGTTACTGGATGATACCTGCACCGAGTTCACGGTTGCGCGTTTCATTTCCACTCCGTATTTCCTTGCCTGCTCCATCATCTCCATACCGAGTTGCGAGCCTATCACACCCTCGGAAAAACCGGGGTAGTTCTCGATCATCTCGACATTCATGATGTACCCGCCGTATCCTTCCTTTTCGAGGAGGAGAGCACGCCAGTTTCCGCGGCTGAGATAAATCCCTGCCGTGAGTCCGGCAGGTCCGCCGCCTATTATTATCGCATCCCAGTCAGGCATAACTGACTCCTTTCATGAGGGTAATTTTATTCAGAACCGGCTTTGGTCAGTGTCGCTCCGGTTATCCTTCTGGTCATTAAGGCAGTATGATTATACGGGGGTAGACGGTAGTAGCTGAAAGAAAATGCGCAGCCTGGAGCTCCGCCACTGACAAACAGGTGGACGTTTTCCGGTGACATCATAACCGGCACCTTACCGCCGGCTTTAAGGGCGGCTTCGAAAAACTCCTTCCTTTCCGGCGGCACGATTCCCAGTTCCATTGCCATCCGTATCGAGGTGACTTCTTCCTCTCTCAGTTCCTCGTAATCGAAAGAAGCTCGATTATAGATTTCTTCCTGGAGTTTCTGCTGGTCGAATCCCATCTTGTTGAATTCCGAAACCAGTTCCGGGAAAAGAATTATAAGGTGATTCTGGCTTCCCTGTCCCGAACCGGGTATCGGACCGACCCCTTTATTCCTCCACTCCGTGAGCAGTCGCCTGTCCCGATTTTTGATATCGCTGCCTATCCTGTCCAGTATCTCTTCGGCATTCCATGTGCCTATCAACCCGCCGTAAAAATGCTGCATCGGGCTGGCGCTGTGTATCGATGCTACCGTCACACAGCTATCTTCTGCTTTAAATCCCCGGTTGACGTGGTATGGTTGCCACCGACTCATCCCGGAATTCTCCGCTATGGTGAAGAAGGTATGGGGTGAAATGCGTCCAGTTAGACTCATATCGTTCATTGCCGGCCAGATATGTCCTATATTCAGAGTAGCCAGCCGGACAGCACGTCCGATGGTGTTATTCGCTCTCCAGCCGTGCCCCATAAAACCTATACCTGCCTGCATTCCTATTTCTTTTGCAACAGGTCCGCTGACCACTACCAGGAGGTTAAACGAACCGGCGGACAGGAGAACATGCCTGTCATCGAATGTGTCATCGGTAAGTGTTTCCATGATGGCGATGATTACCGGAAGGTATTCCGGCCTGGCACCTGCCATGACTGCGTTTACGGCTACTTTTTCTATTGTGGCAACTCCGAGTTTCGGACTTACTTTACCAAGGACTTCCTGAGGCGAACGGCCTGTCCCTGAAAGCATCCACCTGACACGTTCTTCGGTAGGGGGAACCATTGGCAGACCGTCGCCCCAGAGGTTATCAAGATACAGTTTATTGAAATTTTCTGCAGCTGATTCCCAGAACTCGCCTGTAACTGTTACCGGTTTTGATTCTTCAGATTCTTTCTTTTCCGGTTTGGCGGACTCCTCAGGTGTCAGAGGAGTAGTTAAAGCGTCTATGAGTTCGTCTATTATTCCTTCCGCTACCGGTCTTACCTCGTCAACGCTGGCTCTCAACCGGTAGAATTCGGTAGAAGTCACGATACGATATCGGACTGAGGGCATAGCATTGTCTTCGGCTGCCGAAACAGCTGCCTCTCTGAATGTATCACACGGGATGAAGACACCGGGTATTCTTCTTTTTTCCAGCTTTATGGTACCGGCGACGCCGGCAAAGGTGCAGGACCCTCAGTCGCCTATCGCATAGATAAACGCGTCGATATCTGAAATGAATTCATCAACCTCCTCGTCGCGTATCTCAAAGGCGCCTGTCAGTCGTTTGGTTGTGATGTCAGGGTATCGCTGTTTCAGCAGCTCTTCTATTGCGGTAAAAAAATTATCCACACCCTGTTTGCCATTCGAATACAGACCGATTTTCTTTCCTTCAAGACCGGATAGACGCGGAGAAGGGATATATAACGGAGGTACTTCAATTTCCCCTCGGGGATTTAGTAATTCCAGACTGACGCTCATGATTTAACTCCTTTAGAGTAGTGTGCAACAGGATATTTCCCGTAGAAATCGTCATTGTTATTATCGCTTCACGTCTGTGTGATGTCAATGAATCAGGCATTACACAAGCTGCTAAGTTATCCCGGACTATTAACTGGCTTCCCGTTTTATCAATCTGATTTGTAAGTCGTTTTTAACCACATTGTAATGTTTTTGTAAGGTACGTTGGCCTAATTTAATATCGTTTTTATAGTGGAGGTGTAAGCTGGATACGTAGAGGTTTAGAAGAAAGCGATGGCAAAGAAGATTTCAGGTCTGGTGATTGTCCTCCTGCTGATGGCAGGTATGTCAGTTATAAGCACATGGGCTTTCTTTATCGATGTAGAAGCCTCCTCCAGCAATGTACTTACTGCAGGTACACTCGACCTGAAAACCGATGACCAGGACGGAGTAAGTCAGACTCTGATAGCTACCAATATGAGACGCGGTGATATCGTAGGTCCGGAAAAAATAACCCTGAAGAACTCCGGCAGTCTTACAAGTTCGAGTATCGACATTTCATTCTCATATATTGAAGATGATTCCACCCCCAATCCCATCGATATGAGCGCTGATGATACCGCTTCATTTATTACTGTCACGATTCTTAAATATGACGAAGCCAACATTCTTACACACATTGACGATCATAATTCTAACGGATACATCGATGTGTATGACCTGGCAACTACTTCAAACCTGACTGGTCTGCCTGGCATAACTTCCGGGGCTACCAGGGATTTCGAGATAGCGGTTCAATTAAACGAGAATGTGACGGGACAGTACCAGTCGGATGGAATCGATATTACGATGACCTTCTCTCTCAAGCAGTAAGGATAGAGATATTTAATGAAGCAAGCTGA
>MGML01000071.1 GCA_001796415.1 Chloroflexi bacterium RBG_13_46_14 | reverse complement strand
AAACCAACCTTGTCGAAGGAATCAAGGTTAAAGACGGAGTCGTCACAGTCTCGATTTCACTTCCGCCCGATCACCAGTTCGCCCCGGCGATCAAGGAAGAGATAATTGAGAAAATCGAGCCACTCTGGGATGTGAACGAGGTTATTGTAGAGTTTACAGATTAAAAAAAATAAGATAAAAAACATACCCGCATTATAGTAGAGTGGAGGTGTAGAGGATGTTTCATATGTGGGATTGGAGTTCAGGAATGGGCTGGTGGATGGGATTCGGTGTAATCTGGATGGTACTGTTCTGGGGAGCAGTCATCGCCCTTATCGTCTGGGCTGTAAAGAGATTCACCGGTGGTGCTGATTCTAAAAGCAAAAATGATCCGCTTGACATCGCCAGAGAGCGTTACGCCAGGGGTGATATATCGAAGGAAGAGTTCGATCAGATCAGGAAAATCCTGTCATAAGATGAAGAGATAACCGATTATGGCTGAAAAGACAGCGACTAAAAAAGAAAAGGCGAATATCGTCGTGACCGGAATGACCTGTACCAATTGCGCCGCTACCATTGAGAAAGGCTTATCTGAAACTCCCGGTGTAGACAAAGCAAACGTAAGTTTTGCTTCCGAAAAGGCTTCCGTGGAATATGATCCCGAGAAGGTTGACCTGAAAAAACTGTACAAGACCATCTCGGAACTCGGGTACGGCGTGGCCAAGAAAAAATCGGTTTTTCCCGTAAGCGGAATGACCTGCGCGGCCTGCGTGGCACGGGTTGAAGAAGCTTTATCAAGCGTTCCCGGAGTCGTCTCTGCCAACGTTAACCTGGCCTCGGAAAAGGCGACGGTAGAATATACCGAAGGGACGAATATGGCTGATTTAAAGGCAGCGGTACATGATGCCGGTTATGAGTTGGGTTCGGAAGCCGAAACTCTTGAAGACGTTACCGCAGCATCACAGCGCGAGTTGCGGGGAGTCAGGAATAAGTTCATTATTGCTATCGTCCTTGCAGCAGTGATTATGCTGCTGATGTGGCTGCCGGATTTCACCGGTAAAAAATACCTGCTGTGGGCACTGGCGACGCCGGTACAGTTCTGGGCTGGTCTTCGCTTTTACCGGGGAGCCTGGGGAGCGCTGAAGCACAGAACGGCTGACATGAACACCCTGGTGGCCGTAGGCACTTCGGCAGCGTACATCTACAGTGTTGTCGCCGTTCTGTTTCCCGGCATATTTACCGGTACCGGTGTAGAAGTGGCACTGTATTTCGATACTTCGGCGATGATTATCGCCCTGATACTTCTCGGCCGGTTCCTGGAAACCCGTGCCCGCGGCCAGACATCGGAAGCTATTAAGAAGCTGATAGGACTGAATCCGAAAACAGCCCTGGTCGTACGCGACGGCAAGGAACAGGAAATTCCGGTAGATGAAGTCCTGGTGGGGGATATTATAATAGTCCGTCCCGGCGAACGGGTACCGGTGGATGGGATTATCCGCGAAGGGCGTTCAAGCATAGACGAATCGATGATAACCGGGGAGAGTATTCCAGTGGAAAAGAATGC
The DNA here is from genome assembly GCA_001796415.1 of Chloroflexi bacterium RBG_13_46_14. The sequence goes on along the minus strand of MGML01000071.1, from coordinate 3,848 downwards.
CGGCGACGAGGTTATCGGCGCTTCCATTAACAAGACGGGAAGTTTCAGGTTCGAAGCGACCCGGGTCGGTAAGGATACCACTCTTGCCCGTATCGTCAGGATGGTTGAAGAAGCCCAGGGAAGCAAGGCGCCTATCCAGCGACTGGCGGATATCATTGCCAGCTATTTCGTGCCTATCGTGATAAGCATAGCGATTATTACGTTCATTGTCTGGTATTTCGCCGGTCCGCCGCCGGCTCTCACCTACGCACTGCTTAATTTCGTGGCGGTGCTGATTATCGCCTGCCCCTGTGCTATGGGACTGGCAACGCCCACCGCAATTATTGTTGGCACAGGTAAGGGAGCAGAATATGGCATTCTCATCCGCAGCGCTGAGACGCTTGAGAAATCGCACAAGATTAACACGGTGATGCTGGACAAGACCGGCACACTGACTCGCGGCGAACCGATGGTAACCGATGTCATTCCGGAATTGAACAGAGAGCATATCCTGAAACTGGCCGCCGCCGCCGAGTATGGCTCGGAACACCCCCTAGGCGAAGCGATAGTGAAAGCAGCAACCATGGAAGGACTGGAATTGCCCTCAGGTACCGGTTTTAACGCCATTCCCGGACAGGGAGTAGAAGCAGTTGTTAACAATGAGAATATCGTACTGGGTAATCTCAGGCTGATCAATGAAAAGAAGTTGTCCCTTAATGGATTTAATGACGAAGCGGAAAGACTCCGTAATGAAGGCAAAACGGTTATGTACCTGGGTATCGACGGGAAGGTCGAGGGCATTATCGCACTTGCCGATACATTGAAACCTGACGCCGCAGCTTCGGTGAAAGCCCTGCAGGATATGGGCGCCGAAGTGGTGATGGTCACCGGAGACAACTCGCGGACCGCAGAAGCTATCGCCCATGAAGCTGGAATAAACCGCGTCCTGGCCGAGGTGCTGCCTGAGAACAAGGCCGAGGAAGTGAAGAAACTGCAGGAGCAGGGCAAGATGGTAGCGATGGTCGGTGACGGTATAAACGACGCCCCGGCGCTTGCCCAGGCGGACGTGGGAATAGCTATCGGTACCGGCACTGACGTGGCGATGGAAACGGGTGACATTACCCTGATAAGCGGTGACCTAAGAGGAATAGCCACGGCAATTTCCCTGAGCAAGCATACCGTGAGGACGATCAAGCAGAACCTGTTCTGGGCTTTCGCCTACAACACCGTGCTTATCCCGGTCGCGGCGGGAGTCCTGTACCTGGCTTTTCGTGATGGCGGCGTGCCTTCAGGACTGCACTTCGTACTCGGCGACTACGGCTTCCTGAATCCGATCCTGGCAGCGGCTGCGATGGCTTTAAGCTCAATTACAGTGGTAACGAACTCACTCCGGCTCAAGAGATACAGACCGGTAAAAATAGAATCAAACGGTGGAGGGAATACAATGGCAAAGGTAACAGACCCTGTATGCAAGATGGAAATCGAGGAAAAATCAGCGGTAGCGACTTCAGAGTATAAGGGGAAGAAATACTACTTCTGCGCCAAAGGCTGCAAGATAGCCTTCGATAAGGATCCGGAGAAGTATCTGGCGGGATAAGTCAAAACAAAAAAAGAAAAAAAGGACGCGATTTCTCGCGTCTTTTTTATACTTTAAACACGAGTAAAAACCAACCAAATAGATTGAGATTGGTAATTATCCCTTATAGACAAGTAGAGAGAAGGAATATATTTATAACCCTAATTGGGGTTGCACAGCGAATGGCTCTTTTATTTCAATCCCACCAATAAGTTCTTTATATTTATCCCACTTACCATCATATGTGTTGATCTCGTAGCATTGAGCCCATTGCGCTGACGCGAGATGGATAGCATCATTGGTCCTTAGTTTCCATCCTTTTGTCATTCCTGTTCTCATAATATCTCTGGCAATCAACGCTATATCATCGTGAAATTCAACAAAATCAACAACTGAGGAATCATTCCAAAGTGAGTCTATTCGGTTTTCTTCTGCTGCATCTAATACACGATTCAGCTTTTCGTGTGCAACCCAAGCAACCTCGACTTTTGAAATAGTAGAAGTCACTATTAGCTTTTGCTTATCTTTTGAAATACTATCAAGGATTGCTTCTAGCGTAGTAATTCTATCAGGGTGTTCGTTTAGATATGATAGAAATACAGCAGTATCCCAATATAGTAGACTTGGATCAGGCACTACGCAATCTCCCTATAATATCCTCTGGCAATTCACTATCAGGTGTCCAGGGGAAAACGCCCCTTGCTTTTCTGTAGCTACCTGGTTCTAGACCTTCCACAATCCTTATTTGCTTAACATCACGAATTACAATAGGTCTCCCAGTTTCGGTTCGCCTTCCGACTCTACCAGATACCACTGCCTTTTTACCCCACGTATCTCTCATAATATCTTCTTGCCCTTCTTTGAAATAGCAACTAACTGGCCTGTCATAAAGCGTATCCCAAAGAGTAAAGCTCAGTCTTTTTCTATGGCTTAGAGTTTCTACTGTTCCTTTTACTGAACTCCAAGCGTATTTGATTACCTCTTGAATGTCTTTTGTTGGCCTACTTGCAATAACGAAATCTTTTTCAGGCGTTTCAAATCTGACAAAAGTGACTCTGTTGTCTATTACACTAACTAAATCTCGTGCATATCTCTGTGTAATAGTAGAATAATTGATGTTACGACCAGATTGTAAAGATTCCCCTATATTTTCATACGCATTAACAACATTTTCCACAGACGAAAGGTCTCCATTCACCCCCCGGAGAGTTGTGACTGCGCTACCTGCGTATAATTCATCTACAATCCATTCAACATCAGCATCCCTATTAACTTCTTTACTCAACTGATTAAGTAAAAGGTTAAGATTGCTAATAGCTTTAGCAAATTCTACTAACGATACATCGCCTTCAAGTGCCAAAGTTATTGTTTCTTTAGCCATTTTAACCTCCAACCACCCTTAAAGGTTGATAAAAACCCCTATTGGGTGTATACTATATTTGCGTGCGAGTAGACACCCTGCCACCACCAATACTAAAAATTGTGACAATGAGTCATGGACGTCACCCCTGACTTGATCATCATTTTACGCATTATTACACAAAGTTACTCGCCCTGTCCATAAGAAACCAGCCGACCAAGAAAAGCATCAAACATCGTAATGTCACTATTCCGCCGATTATATCTGAAACCATATTCGTTCACATAACTCTGTAGATATTCGCTTCCCACAGAATGATAAACTCCGTTTATACCTCTTTTTACCAGACTCCAGAAACCTTCGATGCTATTTGTATGAATATTGCCTATCACGTAGACTTTCTGAGAATGTGGTACAGATTTATGTTAGTATCCCTTTTCGCATAGCTGATTATAACTCGGTAAATCATCGGTTTAGATTGTAGAATTCGCTATCCCGCCATTCTCCGTAAATATCTATGTGCCTGGAGGGCGGCTTTGGCGCCTTCGCCGGCGGCGATGATTATCTGTTTTTCAGGAACATTGGTGACATCACCGGCGGCATACAGGGCGGGGATATTGGTCTCGCAGGCCTGGTTCACCATTATCTCATTTCGCTCATTCAGGGTGACTAGTCCTTTCACTGACTCGGAATTCGGCTCAAGTCCTATCTCGATAAATATACCGGTCACGTCCAGTTTCTTTTCCTCGCCGTTTTTGAGTTCCTTAATATTCATACCGGTGATGAAGTCATCGCCTTCGATGCTCAGAGTCTCATATTCAAGGTATTTCTCAAGGTTATCCGCGGCGTTGAGCTTGTCGATGAGTACGGGATCGCCGGTAAGCTGAGTCAGCGACACAAGGTCGACATGTTCGGCAATCTTTACCATATCCA
>MGML01000070.1 GCA_001796415.1 Chloroflexi bacterium RBG_13_46_14 | reverse complement strand
AATAACTGGAGCTGGATGTGGAATCGCTGGATAATGATAAAAGGCAGCGAACGGATTGAAGGAGAAATTACCCACCGGCTCTACGCAGGTTCAGAGGTAGTCGCCCTTCTTACCGGCTGCGGATTCAGCAGGGTCGAAATCTTCGGCGACCTTGACGGCAGCTCTTACAACCAGAAGGCCAGGCACCTGATAGCCGTCGGGTATAAGTAATCAAAGCATTGCGGTGTCCTGGCTGAGTCGGGACACCGCGGCAATAATTAATGAAAATATTCGGAAGTATTTTCGCCGCCCGTGTATAATACTCTAAAGCAGAAAGATAAAAATACCTATGCGCCTGCTATCTACATTTAACCGGAATATTTTCAATCGATTCGATAAAGGGATATGGACCCTTACCTTAATCGACCTTATCAACGCCGCCGGCTTTTCTACCTGCGTCCCGTTTCTGTCACTTTATCTCTACCAGGAACGCGGTGTTTCCATGACGCTTGTCGGCACGGCATTCCTTGCCAGCGGACTTGTCTCGGCCGTAACGCAGATGATAGGCGGCTACCTGTCCGACAGGTACGGCCGCAAAAGGATCATACTTATTTCGATGAGTTTAAACATCCTCAATAATATCGGTATGATCGTCATGATAGCTAACTCTGCCCCTGTATGGGTGATTCTGTTCGTTTATATTCTCGGCAGGGCTGCCGGGATGACATCGCGGCCAGCCCTTTCGGCAATGGTGGTCGATCTTTCGAAGAGAGAAAGGCTGACAGAAACCTATGGACTACTCCGCGTCGGACGAAACCTCGGATGGGCGTCCGGACCGGCACTCGGCGGCTACCTGGCAACCTTCCTCTCATATGCATGGCTCTTTGGCGTGGCCGTCCTGATGAATACTATCGCTTTCCTGATAATCCTGTTCTTTCTCAGAGAATCATGGAGTAAAACAACAGAACGCATTGAGATCCGCAGTATATTCTCTGCGGCAGAGAACAAAACATTCGTGTTGTTTACAGGTTTATGTCTCCTGGTTTTCCTCTGCATGGCTCACCTGGGAACTACGTTGTCCGTCTTTACCGTCGACAGGCTTGGATTCTCAACAGCCGAATACGGCCTGCTTCTCACTGCCAATGGTCTCTTCGTGGTCTTATTCCAGTATCCGGTGGCTCTAGTCATCAGCAGATTCAGGAAATCGACCGTTCTTATTCTGGGGAGCCTTCTGTACTGCATCGGCTGGCTCTACATGGGCTGGACGACCGGTTTCGCCTGGGCGTTAACGGCTATGATAATCGTAACTATCGGTGAAATCGTCTTTTCGCCGGTAGCCACCGCCGTAGTCGGCGAACTGGCTCCCCGTGAGAAACGAGGACGCTACATGGGTTTTTTCGGATGGAGTGAAACAATAGGCATGTCATTAGCTCCTCTGCTGGGAGGTATCCTGCTGGATACATTCACCGACACTCCCAACCTGGTCTGGGTGCCAATTTCTGCTTTCGGATTTATCGCTGCCGCCGGTTTCTTCTGGTGGGGCAGGAGAGTCAGGATGAACAAGTGATCGCCGCTCTAAATATTGACATCACTCTTACCGCTTCATATACTGAAATGAAATATTGTTCACAAATTTCTATTTACATTAATCGATCTCCCGGTAGCTGCTGGAAAGAGACAGGTATATGACCATAAAAATTCTAAGACTGATAGTATGTTGCTTACTGGTATTCACCTTATTGATGGTATCCTGCAGTAAGAAAAACACCGAAGATGAGGTAAAAAACGAACATACTAATGAACCGACCGGACAGGACGAATCAATTCCCGAATATGAAATCGTAGACTGTCAGTTTTCCGTTCCGCAGGGAACGGAAGTGGAATGCGGATGCATGACCGTTCCGGAAGATCGCAGCCTGCCCGACGGAAACCAGGTAAAAATCCAGTTTGCCATATACAAATCAAAATCCCGCAATCCTGAACCCGATCCAATCGTTTACCTTGCCGGAGGCCCCGGTGAACATGCTCTCGAATCAGTATCGCTTACGTTTGACAGGAGATTCGCCCCCCTGACCGCCAACCGCGACCTGATCGTTTTCGACCAGCGCGGTACCGGATATTCTGAACCCGCCCTGGAGTGCCCAGAACTTATCGAATTAGCCTACGAACTACTCGACCAGCATCTTGAAAGTGACGAAGCGATCGGACTGGAAAATAAAGCAACGCGTGAATGCTACGAACGTCTGAAAGAGCAGGGTATAGATCTTTCTTCGTATAACAGCGTAGAAAGTGCCGCCGACCTCAACGATCTCCGTCTTGCTTTAGGCTACGATCAATGGAACCTGTTCGGCATATCATACGGCACCCGTCTCGCTCTGACCGCAATGCGTGACTATCCTGATGGTATCAGGAGCGTTATACTCAACTCCACCGTACCACTCCAGACTGATCTTTACTCGGAAATGCCGGCAGCCTTCGACAGGGCATTAAATGTCCTGTTTGATAGCTGTTCAGATAATCCTGTCGCAAATAACGCCTATCCTGACCTGAAGGAAGTGTTGTTCGATACGATCGATCAACTGAACGATTCACCGGCCAGGTTCACTGCAATCCATCCTCTGAACGGCGAATCATACGATGTTCTTATGTCCGGGGATAACTTCTTTAACTTTATAATATCGACATTATATTCGACCGAAATCATTCCTCTGGTTCCCAAGGTTATTTTTGATGCAAAAGCCGGTAAGTATAGTATGCTGGCACTTCTCGCAGGTTCTAACCTGCTGGATATGGAACTCAGGAGTACCGGCATGCATTACTCTGTACAGTGCGCCGAGGAACTGCCTTTCAGTTCGCAGGAGGAAATTACCGCGTCATTAGAAGAATACCCGGAGATCCGGGAATACCTGGAGGGTAGCCTGGGAGAATCATCACTCGCCATATGTGAATACTGGACCAACACAAGACCCGATCCCATTGAAAATGAGCCTGTCCCCAGTGATATCCCCACTCTGATACTTTCCGGGGAATTCGATCCCATTACGCCACCTGCCTGGGGGAAACTGGCATCTGAAACGCTGACCAATAGCTGGTTTTTCGAGTTTCCGGGACTGGGTCATGACGTGCTTGTTTCCGGCACTGAATGTCCGTTGGATATAGCCCTGGAATTTCTCGATAATCCCTACTCGGAACCGGATAGGACATGCCTGGCGGAGATCGAACCTCCGGAGTATATCGTTCTCGACGTTAACCTCGTGCCGTTCACTAACACCTTATTTGGTATTAAAGGCGTTATCCCGGAAAACTGGCCTGAAATCACGCCCGGAGTCTATGCCAGATCCGGGCTGGGTATAACCGCCCTGGGACAGCAGGCAATACCGGGTATGGATGCGGATACTATCCTCGGTGTACTCAAAGACTCATTCGGTATGGAAGAAAACCTTCAAAAAGTGTCCGGCCGGAAGGCTAATGGTCTCGAGTGGGCGATCTACCAGGAAAAAATACTCGGTATGGTGATCAATATCGCTCTGGCGGAAGAAGAAGGAATCACCTACTTCGTGCTCTTTACCTGTGTTCCCGACGACCATCCCTATTATTTTGACAATTTACTGATACCGGCAATAGATGCATTCAGGCCGGCAGAATAACCGACCGACCTATTCCCACCTGAAAAAGCGTAATGACAGTATCGCTGCGACAGCGGTAATACCGAGGACGATAAACATGGATTTGATATCCCAGCCGAAGCCCAGCCATGGGTCCTGCAGCAGAAGTATCACGTAACGAAGAGGCGTAATATCGGCTACATAGTGCATCGCTTCGGTCATGACTTCCCTCGGGGGGCCGCCGCCAGACAGTATCATCATCACAAAGAACAGCAGCAGTCCGATACCCTGAGCCGCCCGTGTCGTGGGAAACAACGCGCCGAGCAGGATACCCAGCGACGCGAAGCAGACTGTGCTTATGATGAAGGCGAGTATGAACATGCCTGGTATTTCAGCCAGGGCAGCGTCATACGCAAGGATAGACACTACCACTACCAGGATTCCACCCAGTATGGAAATAACGAAACTCACAATTGCCTGCGAACCGAAAATACTCCATATCGAGATAGAGGAAGCCTTGAGTCGGCGGAGTACTCCCCGTTCCCGGTATCCGGTCAGGTGCACCGGCATTGCTACCACGCCTATCGAAGCAATAATCAAACCGATATAAGCGGGAACATAATAATCCATAGGACCGACTCCACGATAAATCGTACCTTCGGGATCAGGTGTATTGCCGAACACTCCGCCCATGACCAGTACCAGGATAACCGGCAGCGCAAAGGTAAAGACCATGGTAATCGGCTCTCTAACGAAGAGTTTCATTTCTACCCATGTCAGTTTCATCAACATACGCATACCGCATCCTCAATCCTGCATGGCAGCCCCGGTGATTGCCAGGAAAACATCCTCCAGCGACGGCTGTTCTGTCCGAAGATCAACCGGTAAAATTCCGTGACCGGCCAGTTCAGCTGCCACTGCCGCCAGTACCGGACCGTTCCCTTCCACTTCAACTCTCTGTCCTCGCCTGGTTATGCTTTTAACCTGCGGCAAAGCGTTCAGCCAGGATAAATCTTCGACATCGGTGCTGAATATCACCTTGATCTTGTCAGCATAAGTAGTAATCAGACCCTGGGGAGTATCCGTAGCTACGATACGTCCGTGATCGACTATCGCCAGTCGGTCGCAAAGCTGCTCGGCTTCATCCATAAAGTGGGTTACAAGCAATACCGTTGTCCCCTGCTCCCTGATCGCCCGTATCAGGTCCCAGGCGGTATGGCGCGCTGCCGGGTCCAGGCCTGTCGTCATCTCATCGAGAAATACCAATTCCGGTTTATTCACCAGCGCTAGCGCCACGAACAGGCGCTGGCGTTGGCCTCCTGACAGGCTGGAGAAGGAAGATTTGCTTTTTTCAGCTAATCCCCACTCCTTCATTAACTGTTGCCAGTCCACGCTGCCGGGGGTTAAAGATGCGAAAAGGTCCAGGGCTTCCCAGACTTTGATGCGGTCGGGCAGCGCGGCTTCCTGGAGTTGCGAACCTATACGCCGCCTTAATGCCCTGATATTTGAAACGGGATCAATTCCGAGTATCCGTATATTTCCTGAATCGGGAGAGCGCAGGCCCTGGAGACATTCTACGGCGGTTGTTTTACCGGCACCGTTCGGTCCGAGCAAACCGAATATTTCTCCTTCACCCACTTCGAAAGAAATGTCATCCACGGCAATCGTCTTACCGTAGGTTTTTCTCAGGTTCTCAACCCTGATAACTTTTTCCACTACCAGCCCCGTTAAAATAAATGGAGGCGACGACCGGATTCGAACCGGTGAATAGAGGTTTTGCAGACCTCTGCCTTACCACTTGGCTACGTCGCCTCGATATAATTATCAGGTTTTTACGCCCTAATTATATCCTCTGGCAGTTCAGATATGCAAGCAAATGAACGTACAAACTTCATCTGGATACAGGTTTACCGAAAGCGATACTTCTGTTTGCTTTTTCGTTATTTTTTCAATCACCTCCTTTTTCCATTCGGCTGATGTATTATTAGCATCACAGTTTTGTACAATTTAACCCCATAAACGGATATTTTATCCTTTTTACCGATAAAATGAGCCGTATATGACATAAAAAGATATTGACAAGCGTACAGGCTGGATATATGATTCAAATTAGAGTATATAAAAACGGAGATATTCTGGGCTGTTCATAATGGGCAGTGTAGATAAACTGAAACCTTAGCGTACTAACTGGCGCTAAGGTTTCTCTTATACCGACGCCAGGCAGACAGCACGAGTAGTTACAATAGAATATGACTACACCCTATTTACGGCGTCGGGTTAAAAACAGCTTAAGGCTGGCAACATACGATGGTGCAGCCTTTTCAGCAATGGCCGGTCTTACTCAGAACTTCATTACACCTTTTGCCCTGGCATTAAAAGCCACAACGGCGCAGATCGGTATGCTGGCGAGTATTCCTAGCCTGATGATGGCAATCTCGCAGCTGGCTGCTCCGGATATTACCGAGAGAGTCGGAAGCCGCAAAGGCCTGATACTTCCGGTAGTATTCATTCACGCTTTATTGTGGATCCCGATACTGCTTGTCCCGTATTTATTCCCTGAACCGAAAATCTGGTGGTTGATTGTATTCGTGATAATCAGTGCCGTTTTCGGCTCAGTGGCTAATCCTGCCTGGGGCAGTATGATGGCTGACCTTGTCCCGATGAAAATCAGAGGGAGATATTTCAGCTTCAGGGCAAGGACGGTTGGATTCGTTGCGCTGGCATTTTCTTTCGCAGCCGGTGGAATTCTCGAAGTGTTTTCAGACAACCTCTTCCTGGGATTCGCCGTGATATTCGGCGTAGCCGCCGCTTTCCGTTTGCTGTCATTTTACTTCCTGTCGAAAATGTACGAACCTGAATATACCTTTGTAAACGAGAACAGTCAGAGTATTATATCGATTACGAAAAACCTGGGATCTACTAACCTGGGCAAGTTTACCCTGTATGTAGCCCTGATTACTTTTGCTACTAACATTGCGGGGCCTTTTTTTGCAGTGTATATGCTGCGCGATTTGAACTTCAGTTATATCACCTTCGTTCTCCTGACTTCTGCCAACGCGTTGGCAAACCTTGCCTTGCAGACCTTCTGGGGTCGCCGTGCCGACAGGTACGGAAATATCAGGATAGTGAAAATCACATCTCGCCTTATGCCTTTAATCCCGATTATCTGGCTGTTTAACACCCATCCAGCATACCTGGCAGGCGCCGAGATATACAGCGGAATCGTCTGGTCAGGATTTACTCTGGCAAGCACCAATTTCGTCTATGACGCCTCTGATTCCAGAAACCGGGCAAAACATATCGCCGTCTTTAATGCGATAAGTGGCATAGCAGGCTGTATTGGAGCCTTAGCCGGCGGATTTCTGGCACGTTACGTACCTGTAATCTTCAATTACAATCTACAAACATTATTCCTTATATCCGGAATAATGCGCGGAGTCGTTGTCTTCTTTTTACTCAGACTTATCATCGAAGTGCGTACCGTACCCACGACGAAAACCCTGGAAGTACTTTTCGGACGTAACGGACACCCGGTACCGGTAAGAAACACGGTAAAGAAAGAGGAAGTAATTACCGGGAAAAAATAGTGTTTCACGTCAACGGTAAAAAATCGGTGCCGGTTACAGTTTTACCCGACGCCTGCCTGAATCGCATTTCACTCTCTGTATATCGACAGGCCGGTTTATTGTAACGTCCTGGCTGGAATCCGAGATATCGGGTTATAATAGCATCTATCCTTTTTGCACCATAAACGTTATAGTAAGTGATACAAAGAACCCTTATCGGGAGGTAAAAAATGAAAAAATTGACCTTAATAATCACACTCGTGTTGATCCTGGTCATTACAACAGTTGCTTCCTGTAGCAGCGGGACGGAAGAAATGGCTGAGGAAGAAGGAATAATTCTCTCATCGCCGGATGTAAAACCCGGGGTAACCTCACAAGGTTCGGCAGCAATGGATATGGATTGGGATAATGACGAGGGAACAGCCATATACAAGGAATCAGAAGAGAGACAGACATCCGGTGGAGAATCGGTTGTGACAGCCACCGATTCAAGCTATGGAATCGGTGAAGACAGGATGATCGTCCGCACCGGTGATATGGCTATGGTAGTCGAAAATGTCGAGTCCGCGATCGAGCGTATTAAACAGCTTGCCGGAACACACGAAGGATGGGTGGTCGCTTCTTCGATGTGGAAGAACGGCGAAGCACTCGCCGGAAGTATCAGTATTCGGGTTCTTGCCGAACACTTTGATAGTGCCTTGAAAGTACTGCGTGGGATGGCGGTCGAGGTTAAATATGAAAATACCTCCAGTCGCGACGTTACGGAAGAATACGTAGACCTCAGTGCCAGTCTGGAAAATCTCGAAGCGACGGAACAGCAGCTTCAATTAATCATGGACAAAGCTGAAACGGTCGAAGATATACTCGATGTACAGAGAGAACTGACCCGTGTCAGAGGTGAGATCGAGCAGACAAAAGCCAGGATGCAGTACCTGGAACAGACTTCCTCAACTTCGATAATCTATGTTCAGCTTGAAGAATCAGGACTTGATATCAACTTTAGTGCCGATAAGAGAACAGGTATCAGGGAAGGAGAGAGTATACGATTCACGCTTCAGGGAGTTTCGGGAGGTATCGCGCCTTACAGCTACCTGTGGGACTTCGGCGACGGCGAAACGAGTACCGATGAAAATCCCACTCATTCCTATGACAGTTCCGGATACTACACGGTTTCACTTACCGTGACCGATGACAGAGGTAATACAGACACCCAAACAAGGGAAGGGTATATCTCCGTCGAACCGGGCTGGAATGCCGGCAGTATTGCCAGTAAGGCATGGAACGGACTTGTAACTTTCGGTCACGTGATGGGTAATATATTAATATGGGTTGGAATATTCAGTCCTGTATGGCTGATAATCGGTGGATTGATATTCTGGAGAGTCCGAAAGCGAAGAAAAAAGGAGAGTCGATAAAGAAGCCGTCGGAACAAGGAAAATACCTGCAATACTCTTTCTCCTGGTAAATCGCTTTCTATAAAATAGTCCGTTGGGATCGATAGAAAAGCTTCCCGTTATACAGTCGGGAAGCTTTTCTACATTTATTCCATTTCTGTACGGGAATTCACTGCAGCGATGCAAGCAAGCATAAGGAGAATACCCAGTGTCAGCCAGAACATTGCCGTCATAGGTGCTGGAAGATCGGCTAAAGCGGGGATTGCATCTGCAGCGACGACAATTCCCATAATTCCACTCAAACCGGCAAGACAGCTGAGAATCCAGGCTACTATACCCATACTACCCTCCCTTAAGGCTGAATTTTGCTTTATTTTATTCCATAACTCCCTTATAATCAATAGACATAAGGCAAACCTAGAGATAAGAATGGATGAAATAGAAAAAACGATAGGCACCATCCTCAAGAGTAAAAGAATGACACTCGGCGTGATCGAGTCCGCCACCGGCGGATTGATCTCTCACCGGATAACGAATGTAGCCGGAAGTTCTGATTATTACAAAGGCTCGATAACCGCCTACAGTAATGAAATCAAGAATAGGATTGTAGGGGTAAAAACGGAGACTCTCGACAAACATGGCTCTGTGAGCGCCCAGACTGCTGAAGAACTGGCTTCAGGCGGGAAAAAGGTACTCGAAGTCGACATATGCATCGCCGATACCGGGATAGCCGGTCCGGGTGGCGCAACTCCTGATAAGCCGGTCGGCCTGTTCTATATCGGACTTTCGCACAAAAATACGACATTTAACCGAAAGCATATCTTCAACGGCGACCGTGAGCAGAACAAAAAAGAAGCCGCGGAAACCGCGTTACAGATTCTGAAAGAATACCTGGAATCCCTGTAAATATCGATGACAGATAACCTTGAAGAAAAACACGTCGTAACCTGCTTCCTTGAATCCGGCGGCAGGATATTACTGCTGCGGCGCAGCCGGCAGGTCGGAAGCTACCAGGGGAAATGGGCAGGCGTCAGCGGCTATGTTGAATCTCCGCCGGATAAACAGGCCGTGATCGAAATAAATGAAGAGACCGGCCTGGACACCGACGATATCGAGCTCCTGAAAACAGGTGAAGCCCTGGAAATAGACGATGACGAAATGGGCACAAGATGGATCGTACACCCGTTCCTTTTCCATGTAAAGACTCCCGAAAAAGTGAAGATAGACTGGGAACACAAAGAATACAAATGGATAGAACCGGGCGATATCGATAAGTACGATACCGTCCCCGGACTGAAAAACACACTCGAACGGGTGATACACGGCTAATAAATAATCATGGCAGTCTATCCATTGATGAGACGGATATTCCTGTGTTAAAA
>MGML01000069.1 GCA_001796415.1 Chloroflexi bacterium RBG_13_46_14 | reverse complement strand
GATCCTTCGTCCTTCTCCGTCGTCCTCAGGATGACAGCTTATCGTGTTTTCACCCCTGTTTGCACAGGAACTCAGGATGCCAACTTTTCGATTAATAAAGATTGCAGGACTCTGGCTTGTAGAAACTTGCGTCGATGGAAGATGAATCTATTTAACCGGTGGTCTGAATCGGGCTTTTTCAATCTCCCACTGGTTTTCGTAATTCTGATAGATGTTATCGATTCGCTCCTGCGGCCATCCGGGATCCCAGCCGAGACCCAGGTCTTCGGCTACCAGCACGATACATATATTGGTCATTCTCGGCTTTTTCCTGATAATGGTAGTGACATTGCATATCCTGCCGGGAGATTTACAGTCATGGCATTTCCCATCTTTGGCGCAGGGCGCGTCGATACCCATGGTTTTACCATGAATCGGTGAGATGATATTCTGAACTCTGTCAAGTGCTTCGTCAACGTCGGCGGCTATCTTGTTCTGGCCTATTACAAGGATAACCTTCGAAGGACCGTATATCATTTGCGAAACTCTGTTGCCTGTTGAGTCGATATTTACGATTTTACCGTCCAGCGTAATGGCGTTGCTGCTGGAAAGGAAAATATCGGCCTGGGCCGGCCTTGGCTGTCCGGGGATGAAGGGTTTAATATTACCTTTCTCCGTTAAGATATCACGCACCCCCGTCTGGTTTACGGTCATCGAACCCCCTGTCCCCACAGTGGCATCGTCGGGAATCATTTCAAGTACCGCTTTTACGGCAGCTTCCTTGTCGTCCACAACAACCACCGTTTCGAAGCGGTTATCTTTTAGTGACTTTACTACTTGCTCAATATCCTGTTTATTTCCTGAAACCATTCTTACCTCCTCGGTTGTTATATATCCCACTTTATGATTTAACAAGTCTGGCTGTCAACCAGGTATGTTCACCAGGTTGTAACATCGGGCAAGAATCCCTATAATAATAAATCAATATGAGCGATTCGCAGAATGCCGATCCCTATACCTCCGGGAACGGTTCTTTTTTAAGCAAAATCAAACGAATTAACCTCCGTCCATATTTAACCGGAATGCTGCCGCTTTTTCTCCTGGCGCATTTCGGTCACCATGGAATTGGTGCCATGATGAATCCACTCCAGCCCATGATCCGCAATGACCTGAAGTTGAGTTACACGCAAATTGGCCTGATGCGAGGGGCTTTTATGCTTACCGGCGGACTGGCTCAACTTCCCGCCGGGATAATTGCCGATAAACTCGGTGTGCGTATCATGGTGCTGCTGGGTGTCACCGGTGTCGCCATTGCCGGATTTTTCCTTGGATTCACACATTCGTTTACCTGGCTGATCGTTTTTATGATTATATCAGCCATCCTCGGCGCCGGGTATCATCCGGCTTCGGCGGCGGCGATATCTTCATCGGTCAAGGAGGAATTCCGCGGAAGGACACTGGGGATTCATCTTATCGGCGGTACCTCCGCTTTCTGGATTTTCCCTCTTATCGCAACCCCGATCGCAGCTAAATGGGGCTGGCAGATGCCGTACCTGGTTATATCGATTCCTATAGCCATCGCAGGAATTATTCTTTATTTCATGATTGGTAAACAGGCAAAAATCGATGCCCGGAGAAGACAGGAACAACCACAGGAAGAAATACCTGAAAAGGTTGACTCTATTCGGTGGAGCGCTATTATTTCATTTCTAGTCATCAGTGTTTTTACCGGCACGGTTGTACAGTCTGCCATGGGGTATTTGTCGCTGTATGCCACCGATGTTCTTTACGTTTCGGAAACAGATGCCGGGCTTATGATGTCGATAACTCCCGCGATCGGTCTGGTTGCCGCTCCTCTTGGTGGTTATTTTTCAGACAGGTTCGGCAGCATGCGTATGATACTGATAGTGGCTTATCTTTCGATACCTCTCGTTTATTTCATGGGAAGAGCCCCTAACGTGGCGACGTTGATTACTTTGATGATAATAATGGGATTCGTAATGAATACTCGCATGCCGACATCGGAGAGTTATCTGACAAGTAATGTTCCTGCAAACAGAAGGGCTACCATTATGGGTATATATTATTTTTCGGGTACCGGTATTGGCGCGCCCCTGGCGCCGGTGGTAGGTACGCTTATCGATGCTATCGGTTTTGCGCGGACTTTCAGCTATTCCAGTATTGCTACCGCAGTAATTACCGTGGTATGTTCATTGTTCCTTTGGAGAAGCAGACGAAACAGGAAATATCCGGAAATTACGGGTTAATTATTAAAATTAGTAATAAATTCTAGAGTGGAGGGTTTGTTCAATGGATGAAATTATCGCGGAGGGAAAGACCGCAAAACAGCTTAGAAAAGAAAAAGAAGACCGGATACACAAGACTATCAGGCTCGAGATACCGGACCGGGTTCCCATAATATGCGGTATGGGGTACTTCCCCGGGAAAAACGCCGGTGTGCCTTCTTCGGCAGCGTACTATGACCACGATACATGGTATAACGCGTATAAGATGACGTTAAAAGATTTCCAGGCCGACCTGATTTACCCCCAGATGCCGTCCCCTGGTAAAGCGATGGAAATCCTGGCGCTTAAGACAATGCGCTGGCCCGGATACGGCGTTGATGAATACAAAGGACATCAGTCCATTGAGATCGAAGCCATGAATTCGGAGGATTGGGATGAGTATCTCAGCGATACCGGAAATTATATGCTGAGAAAGTTCATGCCACGTAACAGTGACAAACTTGCCGGACTCGCTAAGCTTCCCGATCTTGCCGGTCTTATGGGTGGCGGCGGTGCCCAGATGCTCGGAATGGCAATGTCGGATCCTGAAGTAGCCCTGGCGATAGAGACACTCATGGAATACGGGCGGGAGGCACGCAAGCACATGGTGGTTTCCCAGAAGTTCAGCCAGATGATGCAGGATATGGGTCATCCCACCTATTTCCAGGGTGCAGCGATGCCTCCGTTCGACATGATTTCTCACTCGCTTAGAGGAATGCAGGGAACAATGATCGACCTGTATCGCAATCCCGATAAGATCCTGGCAGCTATTGATAAAATATTGAAACGGTCTTTATCCAGTCCAATGCCACCTCCCAGTGAAAATGGATATAAGCGATTATTCATGACAAATACCAGGGGTTCAGATGACTTTCTGTCCAATAAACTTTTTGAAAAATTTTACTGGCCTTCATTCAAAAAAGTAATCGAGACAATGACCGAACGCGGCGGGACGATGTGTGTTTTCTTTGAAGGAAATTTTACAAAGAAACTGGAATACCTGCTCGAACTGCCAAAAGGCAAAATGATAGTACGCCTGGACACCACCGATATACATAAGGCCAAGGAAATCCTGAAAGGTCATCTCTGTATCCAGGGTAACGTTCCTTCATCCTTACTCCAGACCGGCACTGTTGATGATGTAAAGGATTACTGCAAGAAATTGATAGACGATATCGGTAAAGACGGCGGATTCATTTTATCGCCAAGAAGCTCGACCGATGAAGTGAAACCCGAGAACCTGAAAGCAATGATAGACTTTACACACGAATACGGCGTGTATAACTAGTGTACTGTTTTTCAAAATTTCGTTAGTCCATATATCCCATTCCGGCCTGCCTCTGGCGGATAAACTCCAGCCGGAATCCAGTCGATGCCAGATTTACCTGTCTTCTGGATACCGACTTTCGTCGGTATGGTTAATTGCATATTAACGAAATGTAAGATTCACTACACTGGACGTTAAAAAAGGTAGAGAAACCGGGTATGGATATCCATACCCGGTTTCTCATTTTATACGGGTTGTCTTCCGGACACGTGCAGGCGGTGAACCCGGGACTCTGAATTTCGAATTATCTAAACGTGCTACCGGTATCTCTTCCGGTTTGTCGACCTGCGGTACCCATTCATACGGCAGGCGGTATGCCCGGTACACGTGATTTACATTCTTCCTGTTGAAATACGGGCTGACGTACTCCCAGACAATCTCTCGATCGTTAGTTACCTCGAGAAGATGACCACTGGCTCCTTCTGTGATAAGAGTATTACCATTAGGGAGACGCTGGGCTGAGCTGATATGACCGCTGTAGATTCGTACTCCCTGGTTGGGTAAGCCCGGTCCCATGGCGGCAGGAGCGTTGCTCCAGACCAGTTCGAGTGTGACAGGATCGATTTCCAGTATACGTGAATGATCCCGTCGTGCGACACCGACTCCGTTGGGAGCGCCGGGATTCGAGGCGCCGTAGCCTGCGGAACCGCCGTTATCGAAAACAAGAATATTACCTTCGCCGGGGAGACCTTTTGGAATCATATGGGCATGATGCTGGCCGATGATCCAGCCGAGTTTCTTTAACTCGGGTGAGGTATTATATTCTGGCCCTATCTGCCAGACTAGCTTGCCGGTTTTCTTTTCAATAATCGCGATGATATTGGTCTGGCGACCATCCCAGATGATATTTTCGGGATGAAATCTTTCGTCACCGGCGTCATACCATTTGTTAGGTCCCAGGGTGGACATGGAGTTTATATGTGTCCAGTCGCTGCCGCGGTCTCCCGCATCGAACATGCCCGGAGTACGGGCAAGGGTGTTTTTAGCATCCTCGGTAAATCCCATTTCTTCAAAATGGTCGGAACATATCCATTCCCAGATAACCTTGCCATTCCAGTCAACCTCTATTATCGTATCGTCGAGGAGGAGTTTTTCCGTGATTTTTTTGTTATAGAGGTTCTTATGGCACAGCAGGAGGGTATCACCGTTTTCTACCTTCGGATCCATGCCGGGAACATAATAGCCGACCGGATTCCCTTCACGCTGATAATCATGGTGCTGTCTTGCCATCCAGACTGGCTTGCTGCGTCCGTCTTTTATCCGTTCGTACCTGTTGAACTTCCAGACGATATTACCTTCCCAGTCAACCTGTACAAGATCAAGCTGGTCCTGGAAACCATACTTTTGATTTCTTGAACCAGTGTTACCCATGACATAACCACCGGGAAGCATCTTGTTCGGTATGCCGTCCAGACCTTTCCACTGATTAACGACATTTCCGTTCATGTCGATAAGTACGGCGACCGAGGACTTGTTTTCAAACATACGTGCCTGGAATATCGTGTAACCATTCCAACAGTTTACAGGATCGTATATTGTTGTACCTGTAGGGAAAACATTATAGGTCATATGGACATCTCCTTGTATTCGTTAAATTATTCAAACTTTATGTGAGAGAAGCATTAATGTCAAGAGCCTTCGGCTTTATAAATAACGTGGAAAGTAGTATGATTTAATCTCAAGGACGTTTTCAGGAGGGATTATTTATGGTTGAAAAGACCGTTACTGTATTAAGTCCACTCGGTACCTTACCTCCACTGCAGTTACAGCCGATGTCACCCCGACTCGATACTCTTGATGGTAAAACCATCTATATAGTCGACGCCAAATTTCCGGCGAGTGAACAGTTTGGTGAAGAACTCGTAAACCTCTTGAAAGAAAATTATCCCAAAACGAATTTTGTTTACAGACAGAAAGCAGGTTCATATTTTGCTGATGATCCTCAACTATGGGCAGAGATAAAAGAAAAAGGTGACGGGATGATCCAGTACGTCGGACATTGAAGCACCTGCGCGCCGGCGGTTGCCGGCCACTGTGTCACAGCCGAAAAGATGGGCATACCTTCAGTACCGGTCATTACCAATACGTTTGAGACGCCTGTGCGGGAGTCTCTTTATGGCAAAGGTATGCAGCACTTGAGAGTAGCTTTCGTCCAGCATCCTGTTGCTTACAGGCCGTCTGAGGAGTGCCGGCAGAAGCTGCTGGGCAAAGATCCTGTAACCGGGAGACAGGTTTTACAGGAGATCGTGGATCACCTCACTCTATCCCTGAATGAAGACGAATCGAAAACGGGAAATATCGAGAGACCCCGCCAGAGAATACTGGGTACCGATACCGAAGAGAATTTCCAGGAACTGTTCAGGAATAACGGCTGGACTTTGTATCTGCCCATAATCGTGCCGACCGAAGAACGGGTGGAAGCCATGCTGAAAGGGACGAGTCGTAAGCCCGATGAAAAAGTCGCTGAAATGGCACCGTCATCTCCACATGAGAAATGGTCCTATAACGTAGAACAGGTTGCGGTGAATGCCGTTATAGCCGGAGCGAAACCTGAGTATTTTCCGGTAATTCTTGCTGTTGCTTCTATGGGACATACTGCTCTGTTCACATCTACCAATTCGTTTACGGCGATGGTCTGCGTGAACGGCCCGATAAGAAACGAAATAAAGATGAACATGTCCATAGGCACATTTGGTCCCTTTAATCATGCGAATGCATCCATTGGGGCGGCGTGGTCGCTGGTATCGAAGAACCTTGGCGGCAGAGTCACGCCGGGGCTGAATTATATGGGAAGCCAGGGTCAGGGACACAACTTTACGAATCTCTGTTTTGGTGAACGTGAAGAACGACTACCTGAAGGATGGAAACCTTTCCATGTGCTGAAAGGATATAAGCCTGAAGAAAGCGTAGTCAGTGTATTTCATGGCTGGAACTGGAGTAATATGGGTGGCTTCGAGTCATGGAAGGACCAGACAATCAGAATATTCTTCGAGGATAATTTCCAGTGCTGCGGAGCTTCTATCGTGATGGATCCGCTAGTGGCGATGATGCTCCATGACGATCTTGGATATAAAACTAAGGAAGAATTCCATCAGTGGCTGAAAGAAAATGTTAAATACGATCAGAAACAGTACTGGGGCTTTCCCGGTCAGTTTCCGGAAGGCGGACATCCTGAGGAGCTGGCGAGAGCAAAAGCCGGTGAAGAACCTTATGCTTCATGGCTTAAACTGCCGGAAGGAGTCAAGATACCGATTACGCGAGAATTGGATGTTAATATAATGGTCGCCGGTGGTGAGACGAATCCTTACTGGCAGGCCGGTAGTCTTGGATTACTCGGTACTGCGTCTGTAGACGAATGGCGATAAATATAGTAGAGGGGCGGTAATTAATGAAAATAGGTATTATCAGGTGTGGTGAACACAGCAACAATTGTGCAGGATTTCACTGTTTTCCGGCGTTACAGGAAAAGAAGGGGAGTTTTGAGAGATACAGTGATATCGAACTTATCGGATTCGATACCTGTGGCGGCTGCGGTAGAGGTAAAGCGGATAAGATACTGGAGAAAGCAAGCAAGCTTAAGGAAAAAGGCGCTGAGGTGATACACCTCGGAAACTGCCTGGTACATCCATGCCCAACAGTCGACCTGTATGAGAAAGCAATACAGGATGAACTGGAGATAGAAGTAGTCAGAGGAACCCATCCGTAGACTGATCATTCGTATTACCCGTATACTCATTTCTTAGCGATATTGTCATGTTGACACCTCATAAGTCACGTGTTAACATAATCTATCGCTTAATTAACGCAATATTGTTACGGTGACATACTATGTTCGGTCCCAGGTCTGCAATGCTTACTCTCTATGGTGATTATGTTCGCCATAGAGGCGGTGAAATAGGAATAGGCAGTCTCATAGCTCTTCTAAGTAACTTCGGTCTTTCCGAAAATTCCATCAGGTCGGCGGTTTCACGCATGTGCCGCGCGAGTATATTAAAGGTCAGACGCAACAGGTCACGAAGTTATTATTCACTGAGCGATGAAGGTCAGGCTTTAATGTACAAAGGCGAGAGAAGGATTTTCGAGCGGAAACGCGATAAATGGAACGGTCTGTGGAACCTGGTAGTCTATTACATTCCAGAAG
The DNA here is from genome assembly GCA_001796415.1 of Chloroflexi bacterium RBG_13_46_14. The sequence continues at coordinate 5,196 of MGML01000069.1, read as the reverse complement.
AGAACAGGGAAGCAAGGGATAGACTCCGCAGAGAACTCGCCTGGATGGGTTTCGGCCCTTTGACCACCGCTACCTGGATATCGCCCCATGACCTTACCGATGAGGTGATAGAACTGGCAGATAAACTGGAAATAAGGCCTTATATACAGGTATTTCAGACAAGGATGAAAAATTCGAATGACCCGACAGGAATAGTAGCCAGATGCTGGGATCTCCAGAAGATTCATAAAAGGTATAACGCATTTATAAAAGAATACCGGAAAAAGATGGAAGACCACCAGGCACGCATCGATAAAGGTGAAAACATTGAATCCAGTGAATACTTTGTCCAGAGATTCAAACTGATTGATGATTATCGACGGCTGCCGTACCTGGATCCGGATCTTCCTGAAGAGCTTCTTCCTAAAAACTGGTTGCGTTCGGAGGCAATGGATCTTTTCGATCGTTATCACGAAATACTTACTGAAAAGGCAAACCAGTATTTCGATTCAGTACTGGCGGAGTACTAGATTAAGCGTTTAAAGCAAACCAAGTTCGGCAAGTTTTATCGACGGATCAATGAAGTGCTTCTCAGCCCATCCTTTAATACCCTGGCTGCCGAAAGCGTGTGCCATCAACTCACTGAAATAGAGCGCAGGTAAGGGTTCAGTATTAGGTTCCTTCGGCTGGCGCATATCCAGGTTAAGCTGGCAGATTCCACAGGCAGTTACTATCATATCAGCCCCGGCTTCCCTGGCTCCCTGTATAATCTTCCCGGATAATTTCTTTACTATTTCCGGAACGACTATAGAGAGAGAACCTCCACAGCAGTCAACCTTATACGACCAGTCAACAATCTCGGCTCCCAGGGCTTCCATTATCTCGTCCATAATCGTGGGATTCTCCGGATTATCGAAGGAAGTAACCTCAGGAGGACGAACCAGAACACATCCGTAATATGGTGCTATTTTTAGACCTTCGAGCGGTCTTACTACTTTATCTCTGATGGTTTGTACGCCGATATCCCGGTACAGGATTTCCAGAACGTGACGCGATTTATGTGAAAGATTTAGTTTCAAACCTATGTCTTCTTCGATCTTTGATTTCAGCGCTGGATCTCTGCCAAGCTCGTATTCCGCAGTCTTAAAACGTAATAAACAACCTGGACAGGGTGCGACAACATCCATATTCATCTTTTCAGCAAGGGCAAGGTTACGGGACGGCAGAGCAAGGGAAAGCTCGCGGTTTATTACATGACCTGAACTGGCGCCGCAACATGTCCAGTCCGGTATTTCTGTGAACTCGATGTCAAGATATCCGGCTATTTCCCTGACGGATTCTTCATATTCGACTGATGTGGTTGTTGCCGTACATCCAGGATAGTATGCGTATTTCATAAATTCATTTTTCCCTTGGGAAATATTTTAGCGAGAAAAAACCTTTTTATAAATAGACTTGATCTCTCCGGTCGAGTATCTCTTCAACGAAGGAAACTTAATCTTACCCTTCTTAAACATTCCAATTGCCATAGCCGCCAGTTCCTTTATCTTCGAAACAGAGAGGAATTCACGTGATTTCATCTCGTAGCTAATCATCAGGCTTACTTCATCGATCCTGCCCTTTTTCTTTATCTGTTCCAGGAATGCCTGGTGAAATTTGAGTATATTACTCACCCGGCTGTTGACACCGGCTTTTACCGATTCTTCTCGAAGTATGTCCATCAGACGGACGATCTCTATTTCATTAGGACAGCGAGTGGCACAGGTCTCGCAGGAAGCGCACAGCCATATGGTAGTGCTTTTCAATACTTTTTCTTTGAGACCGAGCCGGACGAGATGGATTACCTGGTTGGGGTAATAATCCATCGCATAAGCAACGGGACATCCGTCGCTGCACATCGAGCACTGGTAGCATCGATTGAGGTACCTGACTTCAGCGGCTATCTTATTCGTAAATTCGTTATTCCGAGGCGGTATTTTCTCCGTCGTCAATTGCTGCTGCACTTGCCGCTTTCCCTTTCTTCTTTGGCAGGGTTCTCTTGTCCCTGAGCGTTACCAGCTTTTCTTTCTGCTCATCGGTTAATTCAAGGTGACCAATTTTAGTAATTTCATCGGTGTAATTATTTATGATTGCCGCGAAAGCCGCTCCTTCTGCGGCTGAGGCGAATTCAAGTTTTAGCCTGGAAGGTTCGATACCTATTTTTTCAAGACCTTTCTGGGTAATTGGAATGGTCCGTATCTGCTGCTGGACACCCGAAATATAGTGACAGTCCGCCGGATGGCATCCGACTACGAGAACAGCGTCTATACCTTTCAGATAAGCGTCGTAGACAAACTTGGGATGTACCCGACCGGAACACAGGACTCTTATTGTCCGCGTATTCGAAGCGTATTGAATCCTTGATACTCCGGCAAGGTCGGCAGCCGCATAACCACACCAGTTGCACAGTATAGTAAGTATCTTCGGTTTATCTTCATCGATAGGTACGGTATAAGCGGCATCTATTTGAGAAAATATCTGCTGGTCGGTGAAGTGATTGAGAGATATAGCCTGGGTAGGGCAAACGGCGTTGCACACACCGCATCCCTTGCAGGCGGCTGGTATTACATGAGCTACCTTGCCTACCTCTGTTTCCAGCATCTCTATTGCATTATAAGGACAACCTCTGGTGCAGAGCCCACATCCGATACAGTCTTCCTCGTTCACTTCGCAGATAGCGCCGCTGGCAACGATGGTATCCTTGGACAGGATAGTAGCTGCGCGAAGGGCTGCGCCTTTCGCCTGGTTGATAGAGTCGGGAATATCCTTGGGATATTGTGCCATCCCGCAGAGGAAGATACCGTCGGTCGCGAAATCAAGCGGTCTCAGTTTCATATGAGCTTCCATGAAGAATCCGTCACCGGTTAACGGAAGCCTGAGTAATTGAGATAATTCTCGGTTGCCGTCCGGGACGACGGGTGTACTGAGTACCAGCAGGTCGGGCTTGATCTCACCCTCCATGTTTATCGTGCTGTCATAATATTGGAGTGTCAGGTTGTCACCATTTACCGATACTTCCGGCTGTCTTTCGGGTTCATACTGGATGAACAGGACTCCTTTGTCCCTGGCTTCGAGATAATAATCCTCTTTGAAGCCGTAAGCCCTCATATCGCGGTAAAACACCGTAATTTCCGTATCGGGATTTATTTCCTTAAGTTTAAGAGCATTTTTCAAAGCTACGCCACAGCAGATACGACTGCAATAACCGTGTTCTTCATTTCTGGCGCCGACACACTGGATCATTGATACGGTCTTGATGTCTTTAGGCAAGGTACCAGCCGAGATCATTTCTTCAAGTTCCTGCTGCGTCACTATCCGGGAACTCTGCCCATAATTATATTCGGTCGGTGTATAGGAACTTCCCCCGGTGGCAAGTATCGTAATACCATGCTGAAGCTCGATTGACTCTGAATCATGTTCGCCGGTCTTGACCAGTGTACTCCTGAAGTTGCCGACATATCCGGCGAAATTGGTCAGTTCATATCCCTTATACAGCGTGATATTCCTTTCATTCTCTACTTCCGAGATTATCTGTTCGAGATAAGGTCCTACTTCCAGTCCTTCAAGCGTGTAGTGAATATGCCTGGCGTGACCACCCAGTTCGTTTTCCTTCTCTACAAGATATACTTCAAATCCCTGCCGGGCAAGCGAAAGAGCCGCGTTCATTCCGGCAAGACCGCCGCCGAGCACCAGGCCTTTCGGATTTACCGGAAGCTCAAGTTCCTCCAGTTCCGTAAGATTGCGTGCCCGGGCGACAGACATGGCGATGGTGTCCTTTGCCTTTTCCGTGGCTTCTTCTTTTTCGAAAGAGTGTACCCAGGTGCAGTGTTCCCTGATGTTAGCCATATCCAGCAGATAAGGGTTTAACCCGGCTTCACGTAACGCTTCACGGAACACTGTTTCGTGGTCTCTGGGGGTACAGGCTGCAACAACGACTCGATTCAGTCCTTTTGCTTTTATGGCTTCGGTTATTTTACGGAGTGAATCGGAACCGCATGAGATAGTGTGTTCTTCGCAATGAACTACATCGTCGAGAGTCCGGGCGTATTCGACAAGAGCGGGAACATCGGCAACTCCGCCTATGTTGGTGCCACAGTTGCATACAAAGACACCGATCCTGGGTTCTTCGCCTTCGACCGATCTTTCATCGGGGTATATCTTTATCTGGGCGAGAGTTCCTCTCTGGCTTGATAATAACTGGGCTGCCATCGCACCTGAACCGCTGGCTGAACTGATAGAGTCGGGAATATCGATCGGTGCGGTGAATGTGGCAGCAGGATAAATACCGGGCTTGCCGGTAATCTCGTTTGGTGTTAATCCGCTTGTTTCACAGAAGCCGTGTTCATTAAGTTCGAATCCCATTATCTCCGCCAGTGCCCTGTTATCTTTTGCGGGACTCATTCCGACGGAGAGTACTATCAAATCGAATTCTTCTTCCTGTACGGTATGATCGTCGGTGACGTAAGAAACAATGAGGTTATTATTTCGCTTATTTTCCTTAACCGAAGAAATTCTCTTCCTGATAAATCGGGCACCTTCCATTTCCTTAGCCCGTTTATAAAAATCTTCGAAACCTTTGCCGAATGTCCTGATATCGTTATGGAATATCGCTACTTCCATATCCGGGTGATGATTCTTTACCAGGATCATTTGTTTCAGGGCGTACGTGCAGCATATACCTGAGCAATAGGTATTTCCCAGGCCTGAATCGCGTGAACCGACGCATTGCAGCCATGCAATCTTGTGCGGGATTTTACCATCAGACAAACGGACAACTTCACCGTTAAACGGACCTGAAGCATTCGACATTCGTTCGAACTCGAGGCTGTTGACCACATTTTTCATGCGTCCGTAGCCATAAGCACCCGCCAGCTTCGCGTCGAATATCTCGTATCCGGGGCTGACAATAATTGCCCCGACATGCATTATCCCTCTTTTCTTTTTCTGCTTGAAGTCGATCGCCTTTGCCTGGCAGACCGATTTACATATGGTGCATTTATCATCGAAAAAAAGGCAGACATCGCGATTGATGGCCGCAGAAGCAGGAATAGCCTGAGGACACCAGATATCTATCGCTTTTGCAGGTCCGAGATTTTCATCAAACGGATTAGAAACGGTGTAAGGGCAGTAAGTAGCGCAGTTTCTGCAGCCTACACAGAGATCCTCATCTATGTATCT
>MGML01000068.1:15327-15420 GCA_001796415.1 Chloroflexi bacterium RBG_13_46_14 | reverse complement strand
AGGAAACCGTTAAAGTCGATGCCGCTTCCATGACGAAACAGGCGACCGGCAAGTTCGATTACTCGTACGAAATACCCTCACCGGCCGAGACCG
>MGML01000068.1:14970-15108 GCA_001796415.1 Chloroflexi bacterium RBG_13_46_14 | reverse complement strand
GTACGACCACCACTCGACAATCGTCATACAGAACTCGGACCAGGCTCTCAGTTCACTGTCCCTGGAAGGCTACCAGGTAGCGGTTGCGCTCGGTCACAATACCGGAACAGAGGAGACCGAGGAACGATCTCCTCAGTA
>MGML01000068.1:14490-14744 GCA_001796415.1 Chloroflexi bacterium RBG_13_46_14 | reverse complement strand
TTCTCACCAAGGGCTGGCAGTCCAGGCTTCTTATTCCCAACAAGATCATCGTTAAAAGTTTCGATGATACTTACTCCGGTTATGCTACTGACAGCGAATCCATAGCTGCCCTGGGACAGACGCTCATCAAGACATTTCGCCGCAACGTGGAATCCAACGAGCAGGCGACAGCGCTGGCCACCGCGATGATAACCAGGGCGAAGATGGGATGCGACTCAGGCGGTCTGGTAGTACCGGTCAATGTCGGGGCGGAG
>MGML01000068.1:13694-14426 GCA_001796415.1 Chloroflexi bacterium RBG_13_46_14 | reverse complement strand
CCCTGGAATTTAACTACAAAAAGGGGACGAGGGACACGCCGACCAGGTACGACCTGTCATTTTATTTCGGCAACTGGGACTCGGTACACGAGCTGCTCAATGATATCGAGACGCTGGAAGGAACCTACTTTTCCCGTCTCCAGGCGAAAGACGCCTATATCGAGAACCTACTTGTTGAAAATATAGACGCCGTCTGGATAGATCCCGAGGGGAACATCGACCTGGACAAGATAGGGGACACCCTCGACAACCTGGCGGACGGAGAAGTCTTTGCCAGGGTAAAGACGCTGCACCTGGACGCCGGTCAGATCAAACTCGATGAGAATATCTTTTACTCGGCCGGATACGATCCGACAGATAAATTCGATCTTGGTGATAACGACCTGGACGATATACCGGAAGGTTCGGTGTACCAGAGGGTGCTTTCGACGCATGTCACGGCGGGAAAGATACTTCTCTCCGACGATACGCAGATGTCCGTAGGATCGCCGTTCACCATCGACAAGGTAAGCAACGGGGCTTCATACGGCAGGGTGCTTTTAACCGATATATCCGCCGGTCACATCAACCTGACCTCACAGATGACCATAGACGGCGTGTCGCAGTATTTAGCTGGAGTTGTAATTGACGCCACTGAAGGTGTTACCATCTATGATGGTAAACTAACCATAGTAAGCGAAAGTGAATTGGAATCTGTATCTTTGTGGGTAGATAATTCAGGCTATCTCAGGA
>MGML01000068.1:12717-13592 GCA_001796415.1 Chloroflexi bacterium RBG_13_46_14 | reverse complement strand
GCAGCCGCCTCATGATCCCGGTAGGGACTGATAAATACAGTTAGGAGGATTCATGCCGACTCCGGGTTACATCTGGATAGAAGGAACTGAGCTTCACTACATAGACGCCAGCGGCTATGAACGGGCTGAGGTCGGCGCTGATACAACCGCCAACGGAACGGCGGGTTATCTCTGGATCGAAGGGGACGCCCTGCACTACATAGACGCCAACGGAGATGAGAGAACGCTGCCTTATGAACATATCGGTACCGACCCTGCTACCCCGGGTTACATCTGGATTGAGGGTGATTACGTTCATTTCTCTGCCGAGGGCGACGCGGATGAAAAATACTGGCACACGGATACTCATTCCGACTCTCACTCGGATGGTACGACTCATACCGATACCGCTCACTCCGACTGGACCGACCACAGCGACACCGGCCATGAGGATTACACGGCTGTTTATAACGATCATGACGATACTGCATATTCCGACTATACCGATCACACAGATTTTCATCTGAATACCGCCTATGTCGATTACGATTATGTAGACTGGGTATCGCCTCCGTACCCATATGTGGACCATGGCGACACCGGCCATGAGGATTATACCGCCTACTGGGATGACCACTCCAATACCGCGCACTCCGACTGGACCGATCACACCGATTTTCATCTGAATGTACCGTATGTCGATTGGACGGACGCGCCGCATGGCAATATGATACACATGGACTATGACGTTCACAGCGACTCCCACAATGATACGCATGATGATGAACCCGCTCTTGTTTGAAGGAGAATAAAATTGATACTGGTAAAACCTACGATCAAATGCAACATGAACTGTCAGTACTGCTACGAAAAGGCGTACCGGCAGCGAACGGATG
>MGML01000068.1:12450-12680 GCA_001796415.1 Chloroflexi bacterium RBG_13_46_14 | reverse complement strand
CGGCAAGGCGCCCGAGAACCGGGACATAGTCCTGCATGGAGGCGAACCGCTTCTCATCGGCAAGAGGAATGTAGAGAAGATCCTCAGGGCTGTTTTCAGAAAAAAAGGGCACAGCAGCATACAGACCAACGGCCTGCTTATCGATGATGAATACGAGGAGATGTTCAGGAAATACAAGACGTCTGTCGGTTTGAGTCTCGACGGGTACAATCAGCTTAACCGGTACCGGA
>MGML01000068.1:11153-12439 GCA_001796415.1 Chloroflexi bacterium RBG_13_46_14 | reverse complement strand
ACAACCGCCCGCATATACAAGAGGCTGCTGACCATGAAAAAGTTGGGTATCAATACCTCTATCCTGGCCGTTATACATAGGGCGAACGCCGGTACGGATGAAGAATTCGAATCGCTTAAAAACTTCCTGCTCGATCTTTCGGAGCATGGGATCACCGGGAGGATCAACCCGTGCTACGATAACGGCGAATTCATGCTTCCGATGGGGAGGATGATCGATGTCTACAAAGAACTTCTTTACTTCCTGCTGGAACACGGTCTCAGGTGGAGTCCTTTCACGGACATATTCAATGCCGTCCGCGGCAGCAGCGAGGTCGTCTGCACCTTCACCGAGTGCGATATATTTTCGACTCACTCAGCTACGGTACTACTGGGTGACGGCACTGTTACCAACTGCATGAGGACTTCGACTAAAGATGTTTTCAAAAGGTATCCCTCGGAAAGCAAGGTCAGGTCCGAGATACTTACCCAGGTCGACCAGAGTGACTACGGATGCAAGGACTGTGAGTACTGGACTCACTGCTACGGAGGTTGTCCCACCCAGGGAATAAACGGCGACTGGCGCAACCGGACCGAGTTATGTCCTTTGTATAAAGTGATGTTCAGGATAGCCAGGAATATCACCTGTTATGGAATAAAGCAATCAGTTCGCCCAGGCGGATCCCACCAGGCGGACGATAAGCCCGGAGAGCACATCGACGGCAATATCCGGCATCTTGACGCGCCTCACGGTGACTCGATCGGCGGTGGTTCTGCCGGCCGGTCGCACACCGACGGGATCGAGCACATCGACGGCGCGACACGGCATCTGGACGGATTCTAACGGAGGTAAATTTATGGAGATAAATAATTTTACGAAATTGATCTGGAAGTCAGGGAAATCCGACGCGGACGGCATGCTTACAAGGGCGGCGGTAGCGTTTAACCAGGTGGAAAAACTCACTGTCCTGGCAGGTCAGAGACGGGCATATACCGATCACATTGATATGGAGAACATGGAAACCAAGCTCGAAGAATTATATGCCGATAATCTCGTCTTCACTCCCCTGAGAAGGAGCGCGTTCTACCAGGGATTCAGTCACCGGCACAAGGAAGTCCAGCCGGGTCAGCCGAGTTACTGGTTCGGGGTGGTAACGACCACTATCAAGGACGGCAAGGATTTCAAGGAAGCTGAGAACGCCGGCGATCATCCGGCCATGGGGAGCCTGCTTGGATATCCGGAATGCTGCTGTAATTATTTTGTCAACAACTTCCATGAGAATTACGACCCTGTATGGCTCGGAGCGT
>MGML01000068.1:10880-11141 GCA_001796415.1 Chloroflexi bacterium RBG_13_46_14 | reverse complement strand
GGGTGAATCCCGGTAGCAACATCCTGCTGAGATACTTCGGTCTTCGGGTAGTGAGCCACCTTTCGTGTTCTCCAGGATGCCCGGGCACTTCGAAAATAGCGGATGACAGGATCACCCTGATGTTCAAGGATTACCGGGAAGAAACCGAGTGGATGCTCGATTACCTGTCGAAGCCTATGGAGTGGATCAGCTATCACGGCGTTGTCGAAATCGATACCCCCGACTTCCTGGGGCTGACGCATACCTACCCTTACATGGAAG
>MGML01000068.1:10061-10866 GCA_001796415.1 Chloroflexi bacterium RBG_13_46_14 | reverse complement strand
AAATGGAATAAAGAGGTAAAGTAATGCAGATACTGTTCGCATTCACCTGGAACACCGAAACGAAGGCGGCCAACTGGACCGGCCACATATCGCCCGAGCAAGCCCTGGGACTTCTCCAGGAGATAGTTGTCGCTGAGAAGGTAAGATCAGCCACAGGCGGAAAAGAAAAAATCAGCCCGGAAAAAGCGGAGGACGACCATGCCCGAATTCACTAAAGAACATGAAAAAACGATACAGGAAACCCACGACACGGTTCTGGAGATCAAGACCGTACTGCTCGGCAAGAACGGCGATGAAGGGATGTGCGGCCAGTTGAAGGATCTCATTGCCAGCCATTACACCCTCAAGAGGAACTTCTGGATCCTGGTTGGAATCCTGATCGGATCAGGTGTAATCAGCAGCACCGTCATCGCGGCGCTGAACGCGGGTTGACGGAATTATAAATACGTGATACACTTTTCTTTCGCGATGGAGGTGTACCATGAAGATAATAGTCCTTTTACTGATAATGACCCTTGTTCTAACGGGCTGTGGCGCAAATCCTGGGGGGTTGACCGAGCCGCAGGTAGAAACTACCGGCGAACCGGCTATAGAACAAAGGGCTTTAGACACCGAGGCGGTGGAGGCGGTTAACGAAACGCCCGCGGATATAGTAACCGAAGAAACGGTACTCCCGGAAACAGCCGGTGGCCCGCAGGAAGGAGAAGGAAACGTGCTGAGATACGAACCTGAAGTCAAGAAAACAACCGAACCGTTATTCAATTCCGGGGAGCTGGACCTGAGCGAAAGCACGCCGGAGGAGATT
>MGML01000068.1:7614-10023 GCA_001796415.1 Chloroflexi bacterium RBG_13_46_14 | reverse complement strand
TGAGTTTGATACGGGATTGTCAGGCGGAACCGGTCCAGTTCCCGGGTATTTGAGTATAAGTTTCTGGAAGACCATACCTCCGGACGATAGCGAAGTTGGGATAGGTAAAACATATGCCGGTGAAAACTGGACTCAATGGTTGCAGGAAAACAGGATTAAAACCACGGATGATAAATCAAATTTGCAGTTTAATATTTATACCAGCAAAGACAAAATTATAATCCCGACATCGATAGTTCAGGGTGAAAGCAGTATTATTGTGATCGGTCTATCAATTGACAAAGGATTCTGGGAACCATTAATAAACGGCGGTGATTTCGGACCCGAGACCCTGGATCAGAGAGGACTGGTATCCTCGATCTACGCCACGATCCCGAAAACCTGGTAGAAGGAGGCGGCTGGTGGAATTAGGTTTCAATTTTTTACCAGTGTCAGTTATGCTATAATCCTTTATAAAATCGTCCTTGGGTAAAATGCATGGTTGAATATGACAAAATCATTCATGGGAACTCTTTGGAACTATTAAAGTCGATTCCAGATGAATGTATTGATTTTATTTTTACTTCTCCTCCATATGCCGACAATAGAAAAAGTACATATAAAGGCATTCCAACTACTAAGTATGTTGATTGGTTTTCACCGATTTCAAATGAACTAAAAAGAGTACTGAAAAAAGAAGGCACATTCATTTTAAATATTAAAGAAAGAGCAGAAAATGGTGAAAGACAGACCTATGTTATAGAGTTAATACTTGAAATGAAGAAACAAGGTTGGCTATGGACTGAGGAATATATCTGGCATAAAAAAAATTGTTATCCCGGTAAATGGCCTAACCGCTTTCGAGATGCATGGGAAAGATGCCTTCAATTTAATAAACAAAAGCAATTTAAAATGCGACAAGAATCAGTAATGGTACCCATAGGAGATTGGAGTAAATCCAGGCTTTCTAAACTTAGTGAAACAGATCTTACGAGGGACGAATCTAAAGTGGGCAGTGGTTTTGGTAAGAATGTATCGAATTGGCTTGGTAAGAAGTTTGTTTATCCCACGAATGTCCTGCATCTGGCTACTGAATGTTCAAATCGTGGACATAGTGCTTCATTCCCGATTTCTCTACCTTCTTGGTTTATTAAACTGTTCTCGGATGAAGGTGACATAGTATTAGATCCATTCGTTGGTTCAGGTACAACAGCTATTGCATGTTTAGAGCTAAACAGGCATTATATAGGCATTGAGGCGATGGATCACTACTATAATTTATCAAAAGAATCAATCAATAACTGGAAAACAAGGAACAACGGCGATAAAGGTCTTTAATAAATGAGTGAAATCAATCTGGTAGATATTGAGCAACATGTAGCAAAAAACATAGGATTATTCCATGAAGGACGTTTAAACAGGCTGAATTCACTAAAGTTAAATGAAATCTTAAAAAGGAAAAATCCTTACCTTTTTAAAGCTAAACATATTCTTTTATCCCAGGATTTAGTTAAAATCCTTCTGGATGCACATCTTTCTTCCCAAGAAGAAACAATATTTGGGAATTTTCTTGAGGATTTAGCAGTTTATATTAATCATAAAGTTTATAGCGGCTGGAAATCTGGTATTCAAGGTATTGATTTGGAATTTGAGCGTGAAAATATCCGTTATATAGTCGCTATAAAATCGGGGCCTAATTGGGGGAATAGTAGTCAAATACGAAAAATGAGAGATGATTTCTTAAAAGCAAAACAAACGATTCGTACAAGTAATTCTAAAGTACATATTATTGCCATAAATGGTTGCTGCTATGGGAAAGAATCTCGATCTGACAAAGGTGATTATCATAAATATTGTGGTCAAAAATTTTGGGAATTTATATCAGGTAATTCAGATTTGTATATTGATATTATCGAGCCTCTGGGATATTCTGCTAAGGAAAGAAACGAAGAATTCAAAGAGAATTATGCAAAAGTTGTTAATTTGTTTACCGAAGAATTCAATAGCAAATTCCTGAAAAATGGAGAAATAGATTGGACGACATTGGTAAAATTCAATTCTGCAATAGTTTCCTAGATTCTCTATCAAATTCCTACCACCCCAGTCGTAATAAACGCGTATCTGTGAGTAAATTTAAGATTTCAAGCGATTGAACGAGATATACATATGTGTGATACCGCACTACACGGACGTATAACCCTCTTTAGATTTGATGAAAAAACAATACGAGAGTACAGTAGGGTATACAGATGTGGTGACATAACATATATGTACCTACGGGATAAGTCCCGAACTGAAAACCTGACATAACCTGAGATAAAGGTAACATAACATCTCCGCCGCATCGTAAAAAGAAGCGGCGGTTTTTTTATAACAAAAAAACGACACAAATGAATCAAAATCTATCGACTAAAGGGGAACTAAAAATAC
>MGML01000068.1:7260-7604 GCA_001796415.1 Chloroflexi bacterium RBG_13_46_14 | reverse complement strand
ATTCCATAATATTTCATATAAGCGTATTAATACCCCTTAGAGATGGTGATTAAAGGGGGTACGAAATGGGAAAAGCACTTAGGAACAGACTGGATGGGAACAAGGAACAATTCTTAAAAGACGTTAAAGAACGCGGAGGTATCGAAGCGCTTGAGTTGTGGAAGGAAAAACTTGACGGGTATTCAAGTTACGTCGGACTCAGGCAATTCCTCCAGGACGAAACCGGCGATCCTGATTATGGCAACAAGCCTCGCAATCAGGATACCATGGGCACTTTTAAGAAATTTATCGTTGCGTTTTCAGAGGTCTATTCTCACGTTTCTTCTGAGAATAAGCGACTTCGA
>MGML01000068.1:4009-7221 GCA_001796415.1 Chloroflexi bacterium RBG_13_46_14 | reverse complement strand
GAAATCGAGGACATCAGCCTGATATTCCCTCTCATGGATGAAATAAGCGGAGAGAGCAGGAAATGTTAAGAGAATTACTCAAGGAAATAAATAACACAACACGCAAGAAATTCAAGATTGCCGACATGTGCAGAAATCTTGGTATCAGTGAAAGCTACTGGTGGGCGATGTGGGCCGGTAGGAGGAAACCGAATCTGGCGTTTTTTATCTCAGTGAGAAGGGAATACCCGGAACTGCGCGATCTGATTACCGATTACGAGAACAAGCAAGCCGACCAGGAAAAATAATATGAAAGGAGGATTAACATGGGCCATCACGGAAACAGAGGCAGGGAATGCCTTGAAGGCTGGACGGGCCGGCGCCGGAACTATAAGTGCAGGAATTGCGGCGACAGGTTCCAGCATGACGGCGGACAGCTCGAGGACTGGCAGAAATACTGCGATGTTTGCCTGGAGATCCCGGAAGTCAGAGCAAAGTGCGACACTGGCTTCGCCGAATGGGAAACAAAGCAAGCCTTAAGAATAGCATCAGTAAATACGTAAGCCTGGGTAGTAGCGAATACCCAGGCTTACACGGGGGAGAAAAGGAATTGATTAAGGAAATAATACACCACGAAGGAAAAGCAGTTCAAGTATTCAAACAGATCGAGCTCATGTCCAAATACCGGGGACATCAAACCCTGGGCGAACTCGCGGAAGAAATCAAAGAGATTCGGGAACAAAGCTACAGAGACCTGATGCAAGGTATTAATCAGGTGTACTGGGATGATGGAGAATGTCCCGATAACAGCCTAAACGGTAGCTGGTGTGAATTAACCGGCAATCCTTGTCCCCTGGTAGCAGGTGGCAGATGCTACCTGCAGGGAGACTTCGAATGAATCCCTGGTTATACATCTTCTGGCTTGTCATATCGATATTCGCTTTCACCTTTTTCATGATTTTTGGCGAACTGATACTGAAAGCCACTATAGAAAATATTAAAAAAAGGAAAAAAGAGAATAATGAATACTGATACTCAGACCATGCAGACAGACATCATCAAGGTAAAATACTTCCTCGACGCAGGTAAACTCAGCACAAGTGAATACACATACCGGACCGCCGACAGACTGGAAATCGGAGACCTGATAACTGTACCGGTAAGAAACACCACGACCAAGGCCCAGGTATCACAGATAGACGTAAGTGAATCCGAGATCGAGGCTTTCAAGGACAAGGTAAAAATAATCTCTGCCGGCTCGAAGTTCTCCGAGCCGATCCGGTACGAGAATGTTGGGGATAATATCATGGAAACCGTACCGGACGAGACACCACAATACCAGATGGAGATTGAGACTTCCCCGGAAGAGACACCGGAAGAGTCGACAGAAACAATTCCCGCTACGACTGATATTACCCTTACTACTCTTCGAGATGATCCCAAGCTGACAACCCTGGCTGCCAGGGGTATCAATGCCCTTGCCTACGCAGAGAAGATGACAATCATCGATGGTGAAGGGCTAAAGAAAGCCACGACCGATCTGGCTCTGCTCAAAGGGATATCCGATGAACTTGAAGAGAAGCGCAAGGAAATCGTGAGACCTATTAACAACAAGGTGAAATCCATCAATGAATATTTTCAGACTATCACCAAGCCTATCGGTCAGGCAGATGAAATCCTGAGAAAGAAAGTCCTTGCCTATAATGCCGAAGTCAAAAAGCAGATTCAGGAAGCTGAGAAAAAAGAAGAGGAGAAGATGCAGCAGGCCAGGGAAGAGGCTGCTGCCAATCATGGGGAAATCACGGTCGATCTTACGCCTGAGCCTGCCCCTGCCCCTCCACCCAAGACCATACACGGCAGCATAGGAACTGTCAGTCAGTCCGGTACCTGGAAATACGAAGTCGAGGATTTCGCAAAACTTCCGGACGAATATAAGACAGTCAATACCTCTGCCCTGAACTCTTTCATCAAGTCGACCAAGGGGAGTCGGCAAATCCCTGGAGTTCGAATCTACTTCGAAGAGAATCTACGAGTAAGAAAATAAGGTAGGTGCGATATGGAAAATATGGAAATTTGGGATGCTCTGAAACAACCGCCTTCCTGGGCGTTGAAAGAGATTGAGGGCGGCAGGCTGAAAGGTAAGACAGCCATTAACCCGCAGTGGAGATACCAGGCGATCACCGAACACTTCGGCCCCTGCGGTGTGGGCTGGAAGTATGAGGTAGTCAACAAGTGGACGGAGGATGCCAACGAGGGTCAGGTTGTAGCCTGCGTGGATATCAACTTCTACTTCAAGCATGACGGTGAATGGAGTGATCCGATCCCGTCTACCGGTGGGGCCATGCTGGTAGAGCAAGAGAGAAACGGTCTGCACGTCAACGATGAAGCCTACAAGATGGCCTTAACCGATGCCCTCTCCGCTGCCATGAAGATGATAGGCGTTGCTTCCGACATCTATGCCGACTTATGGGACGGGCAGAAATACCGGGAAATAGAAAAGAAATCTGCCGGAGGCGGAAAGCAAACGAAACAGGTCGAAGGCTTCGACATGGACTGGCTGAAAACATCCATGACCGAGAGAGGAATCAAGGGCATCGACCTCATGGCCTGGATCAAGGCGACCATGAACATCGATAAGCCGACCATAACCGACGCCGTACTGAAAATGAATTCGTTTCAAAGACAGGAGCTCGTCAAATACGTCCAGAATAAAGCGACTGTAGTCTAATAATTTAAGGGGACCAAGTGCCAGCAAAGCTGTTCACGGAAGGTCGTTAGAACATATGCAAGGTAACCGGCCCCTCCCGGATGGTTGGTCAAGCTGTTAAAAGAGAAGGAGAACTAACGAACAATGAACCCTAAAGAAATCAAAATCATCACTGATGCCCGCGATAACCTGGCGAAGATACTCACCAACATGATACCAGCGAACAATGACGAGTGGCAGGCATTCGAGCAACTCACCAGCATTCACAAATCATTGAGAGGACTGGACATTGCCAAGCTATCACAGCAGACGATGGACATGGTTCAAGAGCCGGAAAATCCACAGGATTAAGAAAAAATATGACACCGCCCAAATATGGTTTATCAGTCAAGCAGCCCTGGGCCTGGTTAATCGTAGCCGGTCTGAAGCCGGTTGAGAACAGGTCGTGGGGGATGAAATCCAAACTCTGGATCATCCGTATGCCGGAAAGAGTATTTATCCACACTGGTAAAACGGATGATCCCAA
>MGML01000068.1:346-3992 GCA_001796415.1 Chloroflexi bacterium RBG_13_46_14 | reverse complement strand
GGGAAATACTAAGAGCTTGCTATCCAGCCGACGCGGCGGATTATATCCGGCAGTACGAGCGGGAAAAAACTTTCGGGGCCGTGATCGGTGAAGTGGATATCGTCGGTTGTCTCCAGGGTGTTAAGAATTCCTGGTCTATCAAAGGGCAATACCAGTTCATCCTATCAAATCCCGGCAGGTACCCTCGTTATATTCCCTGCAACGGTCAGACTGGATTCTTTAAGCCAGATCTATCGGCGGGTCAAATATGGTAGCGAAAAAACCATATAGAAAATCCAGGAGTTCAGGGGTGGTCAGCTTCCGGCTGCCTAATGACGTGTTGTATACACTTCGCCGTAGAATCGACGGCAGGCTCACTCACTGGCAGTCCATAGGCGAATACCTGCAAGACCGCATTATCTACGATGTAAGACGAAAACACGGACGGAGAGAGAATGCCGAACTATCAGACTAAAGCGCAAAGGAAAGACCGTTACGAAAAGCTTGCCAGGGCTGAAGGCGACCAGTGTATAGTCTGCAAGATCGAGAAAGGGAAACGAACTGGACCACCCAGGAAAAAATTAATCATCGAACATGCCGACAACGATAAAAAGAACTGGGCCTGGGGTAATATCCATCTTGCCTGTTACTCGTGCAACAAGAAAATGGAATCCTGGCCGGTCCACGCGAAAATTCAGAAACTTCAGGCGTACGCTGACCAGTTAGAGAGACAGAGACAGAGAGAAGGACTTCCTACCAGGGGTAGCGTATTCAAGGAAGAGACAGAATACCAGGGTGCCTCAACAGAGATACAGCTTAACAAGATATATCACACTTCATGGTTAAAGTACGTCATATCAAGGGTAAAAGGAGAAGGTGCTGTAGAAAAGAAAATCCTGATCCTTGCTGCTGCCAAGAAAGCGGGATGTTCAAAACAGACTTCAACAAATTACCTGGAGGTCGAGACTTCCGATGCTCCGAACTCAATACTCAGAGAGATGGTAGACGATGACGGTAACAAAGTTATTATCTTCCGGGAGAATAGCTGATGTTCAAGATTCTTGATATGTACTGCGGGGCCGGTGGATGTTCTGAGGGATATCGCAGGGCCGGTTTTCAACCTTACGGGATCGACAACAACGAAAGGCCCTTGAGACATTATCCATATGGTCCGGAGACATAGAATATTCGAGTTATCGTTCTATATTCTGAGGTTGCCATGCGCTCACTACAATGAAGTCCGCGATAAACCGGCACTTCACAGACACGCCCAGGGACTCAGTAGAGTAGTGGGATGCTATGGCAACGGACGGGGTAAAGGTGATACAAAAGCACTTTGGAGTGAAGCTATGAGTATCGACTGGATGACCAAGAAAGAATTAACGCAGGCCATCCCCCCGGCCTATACCGAATACATCGGCAAGCATCTATTGGAGGTAGTAAATGGTGCGTGATGAACGTGGAGTTTACCGCTACGAAGTGGGATCGAAGAAGGAAGATAAAAACATAATCTGCTCGATGTGTGGTAACCCGATAAATGAAAAGGACCTGCCAGAAGCAGTGCCTTTAAAGCGAGGTCTATCACATCGAGACTGTATAAGGAGTTAAGGAATAGTGAATAACGTAAAAAAATCGACCATGCCGCAGTATGAGTGGATAGAAGAACTTGTCCAGGCAGCGGATCAAGTCAGAATACCGGTATTCCTCAAAGACAACCTCGATGATGTATTCAGTCATTGGGCTGTCAAACAGAAACCGATACCGAATTTCATGATACCTGAGTGGGCCGGTAAAACATCCGGTGTCTATCGGGATTTAAGACAGGAGTTTCCGAATGTCTAAGCCCTTCAACCCCTACGCCCGTATAACCGAGAAGCAATTCGGTCTTCAGGTAGAGAGCGCCGCGAAACTACGAGGTTTCGAGTATTTTCACGCATGGAATTCGAAACATTCATCCCCGGGATTTCCCGATTATTTCATGATACACAGGGAAACTTACCGGGTAATCGTCTGCGAACTGAAATCAGAAAAAGGCAAGCTGACCGAGCTACAGAAAAACTGGCTTAACCTGTTTGCCGCGGCAGGCTTCGATGTCTACCTGTGGCGACCGTCTGACCTGATGGAAATTCTGACCGTCCTGGATGGCAAGACCGAAGGAATAAAAGTACATGAAATATCTGTATAAAGTCTACAAGGTTATCGGAATGCAGGAGATTGAGATCGAGAGTAACTGCAGGGAGGACACGGCCAGGGATCAGGCCCTTTACCATGCCATGCAGAATGAAAACCACAAGGGTACCAGAGTCTGGCAGCCGACAGATCGCAGACATATCGTTGTACTCGAGAAGAGAGCCTGATGAAAATAATAGACATCTGTCTGAAGTGCGGCGGGCAGCTGGTAAAGAACTACGACGACGTATTCTGTTTCCAGTGCAGTTGGCGACCACCGCCAGATTTCATTCCGAATGAGCCGGACGTCCTCGACCGGACTTACCCCGGACTCCCGGTAATCTACAGGCCGAATACGACAGGTCTCACTCAAACGGAAAGGAGACAGATCCTCGAGCCCTGGGTAGAAGAGAACTCGGAGATCATGCTTGAGTACGTCAATATCTTGGGGAAATTGAAAGCGCAGGCACAGTTAGGCGTCAGTAACCGGATATGGAATGAATTCCTTGAAAGACAGGGACTCAAGGAAAGACGGGATACCTACGCCGGAACAGTCAGCATTCTTTAACTTATGGTCGCGCATGCGTTATAAAGGAAGTTAAGAGGACATAATGTCTCAAATGACACACTATTAAAAAGATGACAGAACGCGCGAATCACAAAGAAAACTCCCTGGCCTGGAGACGAAAGCGGTTCCTGGATGGCTACCGGAAACACCATGCGGTCGGTAGAGCTGCCCGTTATGCCGGCATATCCCGCCGCCAGGTTTACCGGTGGATCGAGAACAGCAAGGAATTCGCCCAGGAATTCGAGGATGTGAAGCGGGAAGTCATCGAACAGTTGGAGATGGAGGCTGACCGCAGGGCCATGAAGGGAGTCAGGAAGCCTGTATTCTACCAAGGGCTACCGGTGGGACATATCCAGGAATACTCAGACTCTCTTCTGATGTTCAGGCTCAAGGCATTGGATCCCGAGAAGTACAGAGAGCGTCATGAAGTCTCGGGTCCTGACGGTGGGCCGATACAGATAAAAGAAGTCATCGTGAACCTGACGGAGTAACAATGACAATCGCACCTGTAAAAGAATTCCGGGAGATACGGGACGGTAAATTAATCCTGAACTTTCATCCTGGTCAAACGAGGATGTGGAAGGCGAAAGCCAGGATAGTCGCCGGTCTTGCCGGATCACAGGGCGGAAAGACTGTATTCGGCTCTCACTGGATGCACCGGGAGATCGAGGAGAAAGGCCCTGGAGACTATCTTGTCGGGACATCAACCTTCCCACTGCTCAACCTCAAGCTGCTGCCAGAGTATAACCTGGTATTCGATACGCTTCTCAAGTGGGGTGAGTACAAGGAAAAAGAGGGAACACGTCTCATTCAGCAGTACAGGGCTATTGCTGACGGGACGGTAAAGATTATCGAACCTTCCCGGATTATTTTCTTTTCGGCCAAGAATCCCGAATCAATCGAGTCTGCCACTGCCAAGGCTGCACACCT
>MGML01000068.1:0-339 GCA_001796415.1 Chloroflexi bacterium RBG_13_46_14 | reverse complement strand
GCCGGACAAAAACAATTCAGGGCCGATACCTGGGACGCCGTCAAACGCCGTCTGGCCATCCCTCAAGGCCGGATACTGATTACCACGACACTCTATACCCTGGGATGGTTGAAATCAGAGGTATACGACCGGTGGATAGATGGTGATCCGGACATCGATATCATCCAGTTTGACAGTATTGAGAACCCCGTCTATCCGTTGGCTGAATACGAAAAGAACCGGCGTGAGATGCCAGCCTGGAAGTTCAACATGTTCAACCGCGGGAGATTTGAGAGACCGGTCGGCCTGGTACACGACTCGTTCGGGCCGAGCGATATCGTCAACCCGTTCGATATCCCT
>MGML01000067.1:4241-4801 GCA_001796415.1 Chloroflexi bacterium RBG_13_46_14 | reverse complement strand
GAACGGTGTAAAAACGCCGCATACGTAAAGCGCGTACGCGCTTTACGTACGGAGTTATTATTTATCTTTGGGAAATTTTTAGAAGCTTATCGCATATAGTTATAAAAAGCAGGTCATTCCGAGCCCCCGCCGTTTTGCTTCGCAAAAGCGAAGATGCGGGGGAGGAATCTGTTTAACCTTTGCAACTTCCACTTCATGAACCGCAGAGCGGGCTATTTTTATTAGACCCCTCGACTGTGCTCGGGGTGACGTTTCATATTCTGTCTATCGACTTATAAACCCTAAACCCTATACGCTAAACGTTAGTCTTTTTACTGTCTTCTCTCTCCTGACTTCTGAGTTCTGTCCTTATTCCTTCCAGCGGAGGGATTCAAGTTCGTCTTTGGTGCGGATTCATCCCGTGAGATAGCTTGCTTCATCTCATGGGATAAATTTGACTATGACGTTGTTGAGTAAAACACAGCCGCCTTTGGGGTCGTGGTTGTCGAAGGTAAACAGTTCCTCTCCGCCGTGCTGGTTCCAACCGGCTTAAAACAGTTTTAAAAAAGGGGGTGCGACCC
>MGML01000067.1:3885-4199 GCA_001796415.1 Chloroflexi bacterium RBG_13_46_14 | reverse complement strand
CCCCGCTGTCCCTAGTTTTCAGTTTTTCCAACCCCATTCACGACCATTCCTGATGTAATATGCTTCAGAAAGTTTTTCATTGTATATCAAGATATGATAAATACAGGGACTGGGATCTTCAGGATAGTAAGGATCCCAATTTTCTACGTAGGCATAAAATTGAACTTCCCACCATCTATCCAGCTCAAACCAATTAGGCCAACTTTGAATCGAGAATGGGTATATGGTATTGTACTTCTTACCGGGGTCTGCTTCATCGGGTCTCAGTGGCTTGTTCACGTCAAATAATGGTGTTTCCCATGATAGCCTACCGG
>MGML01000067.1:3713-3859 GCA_001796415.1 Chloroflexi bacterium RBG_13_46_14 | reverse complement strand
GGCGTGTATTTGACCATAAAGGATTCTGCATTGCTTGGATTGAATCTATAGGATTCTTCTTTGTTGGGATCAACCAGAACAAAGGGTTTTGCTTTGCGAATAGTCTCAAAATCTTTGTCATTAACCTAAAAGCTGAAGACATAGAT
>MGML01000067.1:1857-3584 GCA_001796415.1 Chloroflexi bacterium RBG_13_46_14 | reverse complement strand
GATAAAGACAACAATGAACGTTAATGTTACACAAGTGGAAACGATTGGAATACCATATTTTACCATAAGTCATCTCCTTTTTTGGGGAACTATTGTATTCTCACCTATAGTACAAAAATAGTCTAACTTATATATTACCGCAAGTCAATCTTCTATCCGGTACTGCATACATTGACACTTCTTCAACGTCTGACGATGTTCAATAGTTATATTTATACCTAAACCAGAGACTTTTACCATCTCACCAAATCAGGATATCACATCTGTCTATATTACTACCAGCCAGGATAAAAAATCATGTTCTTAGGCCAACGTAAAACATCAATACCTAATGAGTATTTTTCCTCCCAGGTTCCTGTTATGGGAAATGATATACTACCCGGAAGAAGCTTCATAATCCATCTATACAGAGTCATAGCTCTCCCCCCATAGGCCCACCAAGGCATCGTATAGAGTTCATCTGGAGTAATGGTAAAAGTCATAGTAAATTCAATATCCCACATAAGAAAATTTTCGCATAAAGTTAATTTTCCTACAATACTAGTGAAAACATAAATAGTCCCTTCACCGAGTGCCCCCCAATAAGGAGCACTCCCTTCATAGCTTGTAAAGTCATAACGAAACTCCCTATTAAGCGTCGTCTCGAAAGTCTTACTCTCACCAATATCAATACGATCTCCAAATGGGACATTGAAATTCCACCAACTCGGATCAACCCACGAAGTATCAATTGCTTCCCAAATATCATGAAATATTATGTGACTTTGATTTGCTACTTGCGAGTCGTATTTAACCACAGACAATAGATAGGGATCGCGCTCATTAAGATTCCATGTATTTCCTAAGCCAAACAAATAATGAACAAAATACTGAGTGACATATATAGGTATTCCTATGGGTTCTCCAAGTGGAGTTGCGGGGGGATGCAGAACATCATCCATTCCACTGGGATCCACACAGTTTAGTGGATTATTCCCGCAGTAATTGTACCAGTTGATGCCGTCGCCGTAGCCGATTGGGTCGGTCTGTAGGAATCGGCCGATGTAAGGATTATAGTATCGGGCGCGGTAGTAGTAGAGTCCTGTTTCGAGGTCGAATCTTCGGCCGGTGAACATGTACGGATTGCCGAGCAGTTCGATAGGTTGGGCTGCCGGGGTATAGACGGCATGGACGGCATAGAGCCAGGTACTGGTCGTACTGGAGCCGAAGTCGGAGGGCATGCCGGAAGCCCAGCCTTCTCCGGATGCGGCCCGGCCGGTTTGTCTATCAAGAAGCTGTTAAACTCTCCTTTCCAGTAAAAAAATTGGTACTGTGTGGTAGAGCTTGTGAATGTGAACGCAAGTACAAAGTTAATAATAAATCACGATATAGAGATAGGACAGAGCGTATAGACTATCTTGTGTTGTGTGTTGTTATTATTTAGTCGGTGTTCTTTGCGCTATACCCTAAACCCAAAACCCTATCCCCTGTTTTTACTCTTTCCATCTTAGGGCGTGGAGCTCTTCTTTTGTGCGAATGAATTTTACTGTTCCATCATTCAGAAGGACGCATCCTCCTTTGGGATCGTGGTTGTCGAAGGTAAACAGTATAGTCTGCCATTACTTTTTTTCTTTATGCTTTTCTATGAATGCCTTAACCAATTTTTCAGACTCAATATCATCTCCAAATGCTTCATCGAAATACCACAATCCCGGAATCAACTCTATGTCTCCATAACGATAATTACG
>MGML01000067.1:958-1801 GCA_001796415.1 Chloroflexi bacterium RBG_13_46_14 | reverse complement strand
TATACACTACTAATGTAATTCGCCCAGATAAATCTAATAGGGACGCACCCTATTTTAATTCTATTTAATTTCTGCCTTTTCTTTTCCTTATGCTTGTTTGTTTTTTTGCCGGTCGGCCTCTGGGCAGCGGTCGAAGTCGTCGGCCCAGCCATGTCTCCAGCTTGGCTATAAAAGCATCGCTTCCAAGTGGCCGGCCCCGACTGGTTGAGAGCCGAAGCATCGAAGCCAGCCTGTCATCATCCGGCCGCTCCAACATCTGCCGCCATTGAGCAAAACTCATATCCCGCTTCCAGGACGGTATATCCAATAAATCAGATTGCTTCTCGATGCCGCAATGAGCAGATGCACTGCTCCAACGCCACCGCCATGCCTTACGACATAACCTCGCACGCACGGGATTTCGTTCGATATATGTCAATGCTCGCCAGAAATGCTCCCGTCCCAATGCGCATGAGAAGAACCGATCCTGCCACAGGTGGCCGCTGCGATGGTGCATACGATTGATATACTGTGCATACAACTGGTCCGTCCGTTTCAATGCCTCGGCAAGAGAGGTCTCGTTATGCGGCGTAACCACCAGATGCACATGATTGGTCATCAAGCAATAGCCTTCGAGACGCATATTGAACCGTTCCGAAGCATCCCGAAGATATTCAAGATAGACCTGCCTGTCGGAATCCACAAAAAACACATCCTGCCGATTGTTGCCGCGTTGCGTAACGTGATGTGCACAACCCGGAATCACTATTCGTTCTGCCCTGGGCATACCTGAATCATAAGAATTTGTGTAACGATGTCAAGTATAAAATGGGGTGCGTCCCTATTATATTTCACTATTAAACT
>MGML01000067.1:0-923 GCA_001796415.1 Chloroflexi bacterium RBG_13_46_14 | reverse complement strand
TTTCCCTTTTTAATATTTACGTTCCCTGACCCCAATTCGTTCCCTACTCTGCCTTCCAAGATGTTAGTACATAGGGAAAAGCATTATTATGTACAATAGTGACTGAAATAGAATACCAATTGCCTGGGACCGGTTTGAATATTTCTCCTGGCGTCGGAACGACTTGCCTGAACCTTTCCGGGACTTGCCCAACAACAACATCCCCAATGCTTTTGGCGCGAACCGGGGGAGCAGCAACCACTTCCCAACAGAGTTGCCCATCCGGTCTATGTATACCTCCATAGTCATCGTAGTCACCCTCATATACTTGTATCTTCTCAACGTGCTCCCTCGGGTAGAAAGGAGACGGAGGCTCTATCACTTTCAGGCGAAAAGTGTTTGCGTAACCAGAGATTTTCTGGAAATTAGATGGATACTTGTCACCGTATCCACAGCCAAACATGAAAGTCATTGCCGCCAGCACACTAAACCATAGAAGGGGTTCTCTCACCTGTGATTGAGGTTTCTCCGTCCGAATTGTGTACTTAGGGATTGCAGTTCCAGTCGATTCCATAGTATTCTCCTCGATTCCATGCGTTTTGTTCAAATGAACTATTTGGATCCTGTGTGAGTATTAATCCAATTGTTTGGTACAAAAGGGGATAATTATCTGCATCAACCTGATGTCCGATTTCGTGAGCCATAATCCTCTCCCAGGACGAGGCATCCCCAGGAAAACTATTGCCAGTGATGGGGCTCTGGCTAGCTGTAAGATCGGTCCCCAGAGCATCCCTGGCTAACTGTCTTTGAATCAAATCGGCAGCCATCTCGGGCCCAATGTGGATCTCGCCACCAATATTCATGGATACGCCGGCAAGACCCGGAATACCATTTACATCACTTCGGCTTTCAAATATCTTGACTGGTATTCTGATTCCATTCGG
>MGML01000066.1 GCA_001796415.1 Chloroflexi bacterium RBG_13_46_14 | reverse complement strand
CTACGGGCTTATACTCAAACTCAAGTTTTTCAAGTATTGAAAAATTCCTTAAAGTCATGGCGGATTCACCTCCAATCAATACTATGCAGGTTTCTTGTCGTGATGGTAAATGGGTACTAACAAGCAATATGAATTCGGCTGTTATTTTATCTTATCAACGTGAAAAATACCATAATACAAAAAACAGGCCAGCATTTAATACTGGCCTGAGTTATATACCTCGATGGGGTTCGAACCCACAACCTCCTCCCTGTTTCGGAGACGCTCTTCCGGTTTGAGCTACAAGGGTACCAGGTTTGTAATCCCGATACATCAGCATTATATCACACAATATGTCAAGAAACAAATATCCCATAAAGTCGGGGAATTACATGATGACATGTTCCTCCACTATCCAGACTTTAGCATTGGTCATATCAGCAAACTTATCGCCATCTTCCATCAGCGGCCTGCCTTTCTCAGAACGGAGATATTCCATGGATTTCAGATAGGCATCAATATCGTCATACCACATTTCAACTACACCGTCACCATCATATTCCATTCCCGGAACATCAACAAGGTGATTCTGAACATACCTGCGGAGACCAGGTATCGATTTTGCGGCTAATGGTCCGTGGGTTTGTTCCCAGTACTTATTAAACTCTTCTCTACTCATCCCAGCCTTCCTGCGAGCAACAACTATCGACTTTACCATATGTCTTTCCCTCCTAAAACTTAAAATACCAGACACTAAATTATACCGAATATCCAGGATGTTTTTCACCCATTTCCAAACACGTAAGAAATATCACTAAAGTTATGAAATATGTTGTTTTTTCATCTATAAAAATAATGCTTGACAACCGGAAAACCGGTATGTTATAAGATTCTATTAAATTATTGAGTCAGCAAAAAATAGCCAGGAAAATTTAACGAAAAAATTTATTGACAAACGGTAAATTGCTATGATATAAGTCTTAAGCAACGTGATTAGGGGT
Source organism: Chloroflexi bacterium RBG_13_46_14 (assembly GCA_001796415.1). The sequence goes on along the minus strand of MGML01000066.1, from coordinate 6,724 downwards.
TGTGGGGTTTATATATTAGCAGCATCCTAAAATACTTAGTAGTGCCGAAAAAGCACTGCCAGCAATGAAAGGGATAAAATGCGCGCTTACATAATCAGAAGGCTCTTCTTGATTATACCGACTCTCTTCCTTATCACCATCCTTGTTTTCCTGTTAGTTCGTTTCGTTCCCGGTGATGTCATCGACATGATGCTTGCCCAGATGTCCGAACAATCAGGCATGGGGGCTGAGTTGACTGCGGATTATCTCCGGGCAGCGATGGGACTTGACCAGCCTCTATTAAAGCAGTACGGGATATGGATGGGATTCTTACCCAATCCTCTGGAGGGCGACCAGTTCCTGGGCGTAGTTCAGGGATACCTTGGAGAATCGCTATGGAAGAACAAACCTGTACTCACAGAGTTAATTGAAAGATTGCCTATTTCGATAGAACTCGGCCTGATAGCCATGATAACCGGCTGGGCTCTCGCGATGCCGATAGGTATATATTCAGCGCTCAGGCAAGACACAACATGGGATTATCTTGGCCGAAGTTTTGCTATCGTGATGCTCTCTGTCCCCGGATTCTGGCTGGCAACGATGGTTATCGTTTATCCTTCGATATGGTGGAGTTGGACGCCATCTCTCGAATATATACCATTTTTGAAAAATCCGGGAGGGAACCTGTTGCAGTTCCTGCTCCCGGGATTCCTCATGGGTACCAATATGTCCGGCGGTCTTATGAGAATGGTACGGACTATGGTACTCGAGGTTATGAGGCAGGACTATATCAGGACAGCCTGGTCGAAAGGTCTGAATGAGAGAACCGTTATAATCAGACACGCTCTTAAGAACGCGTTAATGCCGGTTGTTACCATAGCTGGTATGATGCTTCCGAGTCTGATTGCCGGTTCGGTTATCATGGAGCAGATTTTCTGTCTGCCGGGTGTTGGGCGACTTACGTTCGAAGCACTTACCCAGAGAGATTATCCAATCATATCCGGAATCAACCTGGTTATGGCTACGACAGTATTATTTTGTAATCTATTGACTGATATTACTTACGCCTGGATGGATCCCAGGGTGCAGTATCGATAGGAGCATGTAAATAATGGCAGCTACTGGTATACAGTCATCAGACATACGCAAAAGGCGTAATCCGATTGCAGATTTCTTTATCAGGTTGATAAAAGAAAAGCCGCTCGGTCTGATAGGTCTTATCATAGTTATCACACTGTTACTGGCAGGTATCTTCTCGGAGTGGCTGGCACCGTACGGTTATAACCAGATTATACTTTCAGACCGTCTCGACGGACCCTCTGTCAAGCATTTGCTTGGATGTGACAACCTCGGAAGAGACCTGCTCAGTCGGATTATTTTCGGAGCCAGGATCTCGATGATAGTCGCAATCGCTGGTTCAGCTATCAGTACTGCGATAAGTTTCATGGTAGGCGCCATTTCCGGATTCATCGGCGGTAAGTACGATATGACAGTCCAGAGATTCGTCGACGCCTGGATGTGTTTCCCACCGCTGGTACTTTACCTAATCGTCATGTCGATTCTTGGCCCAGGTCTTATGCAGGTTATTATAGTACTCGGTGTTTCGATGGGGCTTGGCGGCGGTGCAAGGGTCACCAGAAGCGCTGTTATACGTATTAAAGAAGACGTATATTTCGAAGCCGCTAGGGCGATCGGTGTACCGACATGGACTATTATGATGCGCCATGTATTACCGAATATTTTACCGATTATGATAATTGGTTTCTCTACTGGTCTCGGAGGATTTATACTTGCCGAAGCTTCTCTAAGTTTCTTAGGATTCGGTATCCCGCCTCCGGTTCCGAGCTGGGGAGGAATGCTCAGCGGTACCGGTCGCCAGTACATGTTGCAGGCTCCCTGGATGGCACTCTGGCCTGGTGTCGCGCTGGCAGTCGTTGTATACGGTGTTAATATGCTGGGTGATGCCGTAAGGGACCTGTTCGACCCGAGATTAAGGGGTGGACTGGGACGATTCGGCGGATTGGCCGGACATCAGGAAAAACTTGAAAAACTGGTACAGAAGAAGAAAGCCGAAGCTGAAAAGCAACGTGCCTCATTAAGAAGCTAAACTCATTCGAGTATTAGTTAATGTTAAAGAAACGAGGTGATTTGAGATCGCAGAGAAAGTAATCGAAATCGAAGACCTCAAGACTTATTTCTACACGGACGAGGGAGAAGTCAGAGCAGTCGATGGCGTTAGCTACTATGTTAACAAAGGCGAATCACTTGGGTTGGTAGGCGAAAGCGCCTGCGGAAAAAGTGTAAGCGCGATGTCCATCCTCCAGCTTATCCCTTATCCGCCCGGAATAATAGTCGGCGGGAAGGTATTATTCAAAGGTAAAGACCTGCTTAGAGCCACGGATGAAGAGCTTCGAAAGGTCAGGGGTGCTCAAATCGCTATGATATTCCAGGAGCCCACCACTTCGTTGAATCCTGTACTTTCTGTCAGGCTCCAGATTTCTGAATCTCTCGAACTTCACCGCGGTATAAGCAGGCACGAAGGATACGAAGAAGCTATTAAACTGATCAAGCTTGTTGGTATCCCGGATGCAGAAAGACGAGCTGAAGATTATCCGTACCAGTTCAGCGGCGGCATGCAACAGCGTATTATGATGGCTATGGCTCTCGCCTGTAATCCTGACCTGATAATCGCCGATGAGCCGACAACGTCCCTTGATGTTACGGTACAGGCACAGCTCCTTGAGCTAATCGATAATTTACGAAGTCAATATGGCACCGCAGTGATTTTGATCACGCATAATCTTGGTGTCGTAGCGCGATATGTCGACCGGGTCAATGTTATGTACGCAGGCAGGCTTGTGGAATCAGGACCAACGGACGTTATTTACGGCGCACCCAGGCATCCATATACTATGGGTTTGATCAGGTCAGTTCCAAGACTTGACCTGCCGCGAAAGAGAAAATTATACGTAATCGATGGCTTACCTCCTCATCTGGCTCATCTTCCTGAAGGTTGTGCGTTCTCTCCAAGATGTAAATTCGCTATCGATAGGTGCCATAAAGAAAGACCGGAACTTGAGGAAGTAGGAGAATATCACCTGTCCGCCTGTTTCAGAAGAAATGAGGCTGAGATATTTAAGAGGGAAGAAGAAGACTAATGGCAACAAACACTGAGAATTTAGTTGAAGTCGAAAATCTATATATGTATTTCCCAGTCCTCGCCGGTGTCATGAGAAGAAAGGTAGGCGATGTAAAAGCGATCGACGGAGTTAGTTTTACCATCAGAAAAGGTGAAACACTCGGGCTGGTAGGAGAAAGTGGATGCGGCAAGACTACCACCGGACGCTGCATATTACAGCTATACAAGATTACCGATGGTAAAATCACTTTCAATGGTAGAGACGTCACGAAGATGAAGGGGAATACGTTGCGTCATGTTCGAAAAGACATGCAGTTGATATTCCAGGACCCGTACGCTTCACTCGATCCTCGTATGAATGCCGGTAGTATTATAGGCGAACCAATGCTCGTTCATAACCTTGTAAAAAAAGGAAAAGAGTATAACGAGCAAGTCGCCGAATTGTTAAGACTCGTTCAGCTTGAACCGTACATGGCAGACCGGTATCCCCACGAGTTCAGCGGAGGGCAAAGGCAGCGTTTAGGTATCGCACGAGCTCTGGCAACAAGACCTGAACTCATAATATGTGATGAACCTGTATCCGCTTTGGACGTTTCGATTCAGACACAGATCATAACACTGTTAATCAGGCTGCGTGAAGAGATGAACCTGACATACCTTTTTATCGCCCACGATCTTTCCGTAGTCCGTCATATTAGTGACCGGGTGGCGGTCATGTATCTGGGGAAGATTATGGAAATCACCAGCAGTGACGAGCTTTATGACAACCCGCTCCATCCTTACACTCAAGCTCTGCTATCAGCAGTGCCTATACCGGATCCTGTAGTCGACCGTCAGCGAAAGCGGGTTTTATTAACGGGTGATGTACCCAGTCCCGTAAATCCCCCTCCCGGATGTAATTTCCATCCCAGATGTCATATGGCAATAGACATATGTAGAGAACAGACTCCTGAATTCCGGGATATCGAGAATGATCACTGGGTCGCCTGTCACCGAGTATAGGCTGTTAGAATCTGATAAAACGGTTAATCTGGGTGGATGGAGAAAGCACCAGCTTTTAGTCCTCACTTTTTGTATATCTATGTGCCGCCAAGATAATCCGATATTGCTTTATTAAGGTAATTATGTCTAAAGCAAAACGAAAAAGAATCGAAAGAGAATCTGAAAGACGAGCGGCGGAAGCGCAGGCAGTAGAGAACGTCTGGAGTGGCAAACGTCTTGTTATCACTCTTTCAATTATATTCATTGTTATAATTGCTATTATTATCGGGATCAACCATTATTTCAGTGAAGATCAGAAATACCTTCGAATAGACGTGATATCCGTTGACGGTGAAGTCATCAGTATGGATTATTTTGTCAGGAGATGCTACGCTTCCGGATCAGATCCATTGGGCAATCTGACAAACATAACCAGGGAGATGGTTCTTAAAAAAGAAGCTGAAGCGGCAGGTATAGAGATAAGCCCGGAAGCGGTGGAAAATAAGCTGATCGAGATGGCCAGCGGTGAAGGTGAACCCATGACCCAGAGTGAGTTTAAAGAATGGTTTAGACAGCGTCTTAACGAAAGTAAATTATCAGATGATGAATACCGTGATATAGCAGCTACCCAGTTAATCGGAGAATTTTTCTATGAGGTAATATCGGATGCTACTCCTAACAAGGCCGAACAGGTTCATCTTCACGTGATTCTTACTGATACGGAAGAGCAGGCTGAAGAAACGAGGGCACGATTGGCAGCCGGCGAGAGTTTTGCCGACCTGGCGCGCGAGGTATCTTTTGACGCGTCAACCAGAGAAGAAGGTGGCGATTATGGATGGATACCTAAAGGCGTTGCTTTCGAGTCAAGGCTGGATGAAGCGGCTTTTACTCTTGATGCCGGTGTAGTCAGTGAACCGATAGCTTATTATGACACATCAGTACAGGATCCAAGCTCGCCTTCGTACATTAATTATTACCTGATAATGGTATCAGAAAAAACGGATTCACGTGAAATAGACGAGAAGTATATTGCTGCTGTCCATGATAAAGCCTTTGAACAATGGATCTCACAGATGTTTTCCGAACATGATATAAAATATCACGGGATAAATAACGGATTTGATTCAGAGACCTATGCATGGATAAACTGGCAGTTACAACAACTTGTTGGTGACAAATAGGTTATAATAACGATAAAATCGGGCGATATAATGATCAGAGTAAGAAATCTTACCAAATATTATAATAAACGGTTGGCACTCGATAATATCAGTTTCAACGTCGGAAAGGGAGAAATCGTCGGCTTCCTTGGCCCGAATGCCGCCGGTAAAACTACCACGATGCGGATACTTACCGGATTTCTCGCTCCCACGCGAGGAGAAGTATGGATTGCCGGTAAAAGCGTTCTGTCCAATTCTCTCGAAGCCCGTCAGCATATAGGGTATTTCGCAGAATCGGTTCCTCTGTATACGGATATGACAGTCCGCTCCTATCTGGAATTCTGGGCTAAACTCCGGGGACTTGATAAAGAAAGGATCAAAAAGCGAGTAAATGATGTAGTCGAGACCTGTCACCTGGAAGAATACAGGGACGTATATATCGGCAAGCTTTCGAAAGGGTTCAGGCAGCGTGTGGGAGTAGGTCAGGCAATTATTCACGAACCGGATGTGCTTATTTTAGATGAACCTACCGTAGGTATCGATCCTATCCAGGTAGCAATGACACGGCAGCTTATCAAAGAACTGGGTGAAACCAGTACAATACTCCTTTCTACTCATATCCTCCCGGAAGTAAGTATGATCTGTGACAGGGTTATCATTATCCATGAAGGGAAAATCATAGCCGAAGATAAGATCGAAAACCTCTCATCAATGGTAGGAAAGTCGAAGCGGATACGTCTTGAAGTACAGGGACCCGCAGACGACGTAACAAAAAGTTTACGACAGATCAGGGGTATCACCAGCGTAAAAATGGCAGATGAACGCCATCATATCGCGGAATATCCGATGAACCAGGACTTGAGAAGTAAGATAACGGAAGCAATAGTAAAAGGCGGCTGGACAATGCTTTCGATGGAGTTAATCGAGATGAGTCTCGAAGACGTCTTCCTGAAACTAACAACGGAAGAAGACGAGGAAGAACAATAGTGAAAAACACGCTGACCATAGCTCAAAGAGAGCTCAAAGTATATTTGTCATCGCCGATGGCATATATAGTTATCTGTATATTCCTGGCTCTTGCCGGTCTTTTCTTCAGCGTATTGAGCTCAGCAGCCTATTATGAAACCAGTATAAGCGGTTTTTTAAACTGGGGTAGTCTGGTACTACTACTGATGACGGCCGTCATCACGATGAGATTGATTTCTGAGGAGAGAAAACTCGGTACTCTTGAATTACTGCTTACTTCACCTATCAGAGATAGTGAACTAATACTCGGCAAGTTCCTGGGCAGTTTAGGAATGCTCTCGATCATGCTGGGACTTACTGTACTGTATCCGATCCTTCTTGAAATCTATGGAGATCCGGATCCGGGGCCGATTATTTCAGGCTATATCGGCATGTTCCTGTTAGGAATGACCTGCCTTGCAGTAGGTATATTTGCATCTACGCTTTCCTCCAACCAGGT
>MGML01000065.1:5709-6155 GCA_001796415.1 Chloroflexi bacterium RBG_13_46_14 | reverse complement strand
CTACCCAGCCCCAGATTGTAGGCGTTAGCACGGTTACTCTGAGGTCAAAGGCACCAAACGCATTCTTAGCTTGCGGCTGAGCCGATATAGTAACCGAATAATCGCCCGAGATAGACTTCTTGGCCGGCTTTATGTCGACCTGAACTTCACGCGTGTCCCCCGCAGGTAACAGGTCAATCTCTTTCGGGTCGAAAGTTATACTCCATCCGGAGGGGCTGCTCGTTTTTGAACTGAACTCAATTTTATCCAGGTCCGCCGTCCCCGTGTTAACAACGGAGATGGTTAAATAATTATCCTCGCCGGAGGTGGCATTAGTGTTAAGTAAACCGGTGGAAGTCTTTAGCTCCAGGTCATATTTGGCTGTCACTATAGCTTTAAGGTCAATGCTGGCTTTGAGGTCTCCCGAACTGGCTGCCACAGTTATGGGGTACTCTCCAGGCGGTGCC
>MGML01000065.1:3171-5395 GCA_001796415.1 Chloroflexi bacterium RBG_13_46_14 | reverse complement strand
TGGAGTCATGGCATCTCTGACTAGTGTCGTCTTCCGGGCATCACGGGGAACCGACCTCACGTTACTCAATGTCACCAGGCCTTCGGTGTGACTTCCTGAGACCACCGGGAAGCAGCGCCTGCCTGAGCTCAGTATATGCTCGTTCACCAGGCTCTCAACAGTGATATCGGGCGGCACCACCGTGCAGTCTCGCGACATTACCTCGCTGGCAGTATGCCCCTTGAGCATATCTTGAATCAATATCTGTCTGTAGCTACCGCTGGCAGCGGTCTCTAAAAACCATCCTATTAGTACCAACCAGATACCATTGAAAAAGTTACCCGTAAAAGCAAGCCATATGCCGCCAAAAATGAACAGGAACCCTATGGCACGGCCAATGTTCGATGCAATTTTAGTGGCTCTCTGCATATTTCGGGTTCGCCACCATATCAGTGACCTGAGTACACGTCCGCCATCCAGTGGAAATCCGGGTATGAGGTTAAAGACGCCAAGCAGGATGTTAATTAGACCAAGATAGTAGGAGATAGCGGCGACGAATTGAGCCGCTTGGCTGGTTGCAGTCCGTAGTGCGAAAAAAATCCCCAGAAATAATCCACCAAGAACCAGACTGCTAAATGGACCGGCAGCTGCCATACGAAACTCGTCACCCGCCGTTTTGGGTTCTCCAGTCATCTCTGACACGCCGCCCAGGAAGAATAGAGTTATGGACTGGATCTGAGTGCCCTGGTGTATAGAGACCAGGCTGTGCATAAGCTCATGAAACAAGACCGAGCCGAAGAACAAGACACTGGCCACTAAACCAGCCCCTATTTTCAGTAACATACTCCAGTCTGGATGAGTGGTTGGGAAATAGACCGCAGCCAATGACCATGTTACCAGCGCAAAAATGAAAAACCAGGAATAGTGCAACCGCAGAGATATACCGAATGCTTTTCCTATTGGTATGCCACCTCTAAACATTTATATACTCCTATTAAATTTCGAGGATGATTTTGGAACGACTACTTAAGGACACCGTTAAAATAATCATAATTATAGCCAATAGAGAATCGAGTAATATACTGATTGTATCTCTTAATCGTAGAAAAGTCATAAAATCAGGTATATAAACGTTACAAAATCATAACATTGGGGGATAATGCCATGTCTCGCAGTACGGTGAGCCGTATCCGGAACTAAAAGTTATTTTGACGGGCATTTGCTAATAAAGAACAAGGCGAATACGTATAATTTGTGGACAGGAGACTAAGCAAGGGTTGCCTCTTCCCGAAACAGGATCAATTACAAAAATGCTTTGATTCAAGATACTATTGCTCATTCGTGAAGTAATATTTTTATTCGTAGTCCTACGAATATTCGGCCGCCCGTTGAATAAATTCCTACAGCGATCACGCAACTATATTACAGCAATAACTCGGCATAAGCGGGCAGAAAGCGATAAATATCTCGGTATGTATCAATATCCTTTCCTTCAATCGTAAAACCTTCCGGTTGCCACCCAGCCTCGCAAGGCATAGCCGAATCCATTACACGCCTCTCCTTTTGAGTTATCACAGGGACGACTATTTCGTAAGGGGTTACTTTCTCGCCCGATTTCCTCCGAAAATATACTGCTCCCTCTGTATTAATCGACTTCAACTTTAATTTCTCCTCACTCGAACCTATCATTCCACCAACAGTCATCATTTTGTGCTCATCTGCATACAGAAAGTAAAACAAAGGGAAGAACTGAAGCTGCGTCCTACCAGACATCCCATCTATTAGTGTATTTATTATTACACGCCTACTCATTTTATACAGTTTGCTTTCAGTAAAGTCACTGATATCAGTTGCCCCAAGATACGTTCCCACCTCTCTTTGGAAATACCCCATACTAGCCGCCGCATCGGGATTTTCTATAACCGGTGGCTCAACATCAACTGTAACTAATAGAATAGATGATCGAGATAGTTGGCTGCCCGACATATATATATCTTGCGCTATACTATTGCTTACAGGCCCGTCATAGTCGAGCCATAATATATGCTTGTCATCTGGTGATAATAAAGGTATAACGTTAGTTGACGAATCCATCTTAATTTGCACGCAGTCAAATGGGCAGTTAAATTTCACTCTACCTTCGATACTAACATCATGTTCAATTGACAACATGTCATGAATTCCTAGTAGTTTATGAAAAATAATGAAATCTACGAAATGGATGGATCCAAACCCAACATATCGA
>MGML01000065.1:1473-3153 GCA_001796415.1 Chloroflexi bacterium RBG_13_46_14 | reverse complement strand
CCAGCTTGACCTAAACGTTGAAAGGCATCGACAAGCATTCTCCTTTCCACTTGCTTAGATGGTCTAAGGTCAAAGGGTACAACCAGAGCGCTCCTACTCTTCGGACTCATTGAGGGCACTCCTTCTTCAAATAATAGTCAAACGTATATTTCCCAACCTTGCTCGCTGCCAGATCGCTTTTGTGTAACGATTTTCTAACTCGTTCAATATCTACCCTTTTGGCATTATATTGTACCCTTACATATTCATCTATAATTGGTTTAACCTTAGTCATGAACGCCGTTGGAAGATGCCCTGTCATCGTCCGAACATCCAAAGGTTTGATTGTCTCTGCCACCTCTCTTTGCGGAGCCCTCTCTGTTTCTTCTGAAGAATACATATTATTTAGGAAGGTTATTACAGGACGTCCTACAACCGCCATTCTAGTTCGCACTCTCTGAAAAATTAAAGACTCTTGATTTAATCCACGTTTAGTAGTAGTCCATGGAAGTTCTAATGGATCGCGGGAATGAAAAAATACTATTCCGATAAATCCTCTATATTTCCCTACGAATTGGGGCGTGGCACCAGTCCCCCAACCCGTTAGTTGTGCCTTATCAGCCACTACGACTAACCGCCCATTGCATGCTACGTACCATCCGGCTTCAGCAGCTTGCCATGCCCCATCTTCATCCCTTGCTGCGAGACCAGCATAAATAGTGGCTTTTACATTACCCTCAGTTATTTCCTCTTTGGCGACATTTACTAAATCAGAGCATCCGAAACGAATAACCTTGGGTTCCACTTTATGGCCGTTCACAGCAACCGCTACATATTTATTTAAGAATAGGCCGTATGTTCGCGCTATCATTTCTATCAGGTGTGATTCGAAAGTCACAACCCGCATCCGCGCAGCTACTTCCGGTCTAAAAGATTTTATGGTAATTACAGTTCCGGCAGTTTCATAATTCTCAGCTTTCTCTGTCACTTCTAGTGGAAATGTCCAATTAGGATTCTTTGCCCATTCTGGTACAAATATACGCATATTGAATCCATCATTAATCGTACGGGATTGAATCATTATTTCATTTCCTATTTTAAAGATTGCTCTCTTCAGACCTATTCCGTATACTCCCAATTGCCCTCGTACTACATCGTCGGAATGACCGAAACGGAATACCTCATTTACGGCATCCTCGACAGATATTCCGCCACAACTATCCCGAATTCTAAACCGGCCAGGCTCATAATTTATCTCAATAACGGCTAATGGATGTATAGCCTTACTTGTCCCATCATTTCCACCCGGCAATAAGGCATCAGTCACATCGATATTCTTATTCTTTATCAAAGAGTCAATTGAATTATCTACTAGATCTAGAATGGAGTCTTCCAAGCTCAAATCTCTTATGAACATCTCCATGAATAATTCTTTAGTTGGGCTAGCATTCGCTATCATCGTCTTCATCACTTGTCTCCCTTTCCGGCATTAATTTCAATTACCCTACTTTTACTAGCGTATTCCTGAAATGAACCCACTATGCCATTGAATGGTGCTACGTCCTTCAATCTTAGCAGCCCATTATGTTCAATAAAGTATTTATGTTCCTCAATAATAAAATCCTTTTTGAAGGTCTTCTTGAGTTTACGATCTATTGTTCGTCTAGGATTTAATTTAAATACGGTCTCTAGACGTCTCAG
>MGML01000065.1:0-1452 GCA_001796415.1 Chloroflexi bacterium RBG_13_46_14 | reverse complement strand
TTCACAGCCAATCCATCGACGCTTATGAAGTTGAGCTGCATGGAAAGTACTACCACTTCCTCCGAAAACATCCAGAATGATATCGCCAGGGTTCGAAGCCATCAGAATAACTCTTTCCGGTATATGTAAAGGTAGTTCTGCTATTTGTGTTTGTCTAGATTTGTCTTGTCTAGCCGGGCGTGTATCTTCCCAAAAGTCAGAAATTTGAATCCAGGGAATGCCCTCTTTATCTTCATATTTCTTAAATTTACTTCGATAACCCCCGTAGTCTCGTAACTCCTTTCCACAGTGCCTACAGATTGGTGTTTTGCTTCTCACTACATTGAATGTATAATTACCACCTTTCTTAATATAGTAAAGTATCCCATAATGAGCAGGATGCAACCTATTCTTGATAGGGAATCCGCCTTTCATCGTCAATGCAATCCAACTACGATACTCCAGCATCGGCAAACTATTAAGCCAATGTCCTAATTCAATAAGCCATTTAGGCCAATGATATAAGAATAGGGCCCCACCGGGGCGCAAAACGCGAACCATTTCTGAAAGCCATGTTTGGCACCAACTCCTGTATTTCTCCGTTTCTAATGTGTCAATAAATGCCTTACTATCATATCTTTTGCCAAGATTAAAGGGAGGATCCGCGAAAACTAAATCTACGGAATCTGGTGATATTTGATTAAGAAGGGAAAGACAATTGCCCCGAAATAAAATTCCTGTTTTAGCGATATAGATTATCCGAGGCGGATAGTTGCCGCTGGTATTACTATTTAGTTTCTTAGACATGTTTTCCCAAATACTAGCATCGTTGCTGACAATTGCCAAGTATATTCGATATTCATGGTAAGTTCTACTATCATTAGATTATCGAATTGATTATACCGTACAGAAATTCAAATCCATGGCGCCTTTGGTGGAGATAGGGGGATTCGAACCCCCGACCTCCGCGATGCGAACGCGGCGCTCTCCCTATTGAGCTATATCCCCTTACAAAACGAATACTAGCAAGGCCTCTATTTGGTGTCAAGCTAAATACCGTGTCAATCAGAAACTGAAAAGGCTTGATATTACTTCATTTCCAGTTCTGCCGGTACACTGGCAGGTACGCTGTTTCTGAGGATAAACTGCTTTATGGGATACATAGTAACCGTGGAAGATATGGAATTTGCTTTCTTTACATTAGACAAGCAGAAACAGCCCAACGATTAATCCAAGAGAAATTTCTTTTTTCATTGCTTTTAGGAGACCGGAATGACAAGGAGATTTTTCGAACATGCACTACGAAGCAGGCTCTAGAATTACCCTGGCATCAACCGCCACCGCTTTGTTTTTATAAGCGAAAACCGGATTAAGGTCAATCTCTTTTATTTCGGGATTCTTATCAACGAAATCGGAGACCTTTAGTAACAAGCCCTCTAAAAAAGCAATATCGGCCGGCTCATGACCCCTATA
>MGML01000064.1:7225-7499 GCA_001796415.1 Chloroflexi bacterium RBG_13_46_14 | reverse complement strand
GGGAGGACTTATCGATCTTATCGGCACGATAGCCCTGGGGACGGACGACGCAATAAGCACGGATGTACTCGGGAAAGTGTATGAATATTTCCTGGGACAGTTCGCCTTAGCGGAAGGGAAAAAGGGCGGACAGTTCTATACGCCGGGAAGCGTCGTCAAACTGCTGGTCGAGATGATTGAACCATATGAAGGCAGGGTTTTCGACCCCTGCTGCGGGTCAGGCGGAATGTTCGTCCAGAGCGAGAAGTTCATTGAAGCCCACCGCGACCACTAC
>MGML01000064.1:6877-7187 GCA_001796415.1 Chloroflexi bacterium RBG_13_46_14 | reverse complement strand
TGCCGACCGGATATCCATTTACGGTCAGGAATCGAACCGTACCACCTACCAGCTCTGCAAGATGAACCTGGCGATACGCGGAATCGACAGTTCCAATATCAGGTGGAATAACGAAGGCTCATTTCTCAACGACCTGCACAAAGACCTGAAGGCGGACTATATCCTGGCCAATCCGCCGTTCAATGATTCGGACTGGTCGGGGGATATGCTGAAGGATGACGCGCGATGGGTATACGGAACACCGCCGCCCGGTAATGCCAACTATGCCTGGATTCAGCACTTTATCTACCACCTTTCGCCTAAGGGCACG
>MGML01000064.1:6511-6833 GCA_001796415.1 Chloroflexi bacterium RBG_13_46_14 | reverse complement strand
CGGTGAAGGCGATATCAGGAAAGAAATTATCGAGGCGGGGTTGGTCGACTGCATTATCAACCTGCCGACAAAGCTGTTCCTGAACACACAAATACCGGCCTGTTTATGGTTTCTTTCAAGAAAAAAAGAGGGACGGCTGGACAGGGTACTGTTTATCGATGCGCGCAATCACGGCCACCTGATAAACCGCCGGACGCGGGAATTCAATGAAAACGATATTTCAGAGATAGCCGCTACTTACCACGCCTGGAAGAATAAGCCCGACGGCTACCAGGACAAACCGGGTTACTGCAAATCGGTCACACTGGATGAGATCAGGGCT
>MGML01000064.1:5168-6441 GCA_001796415.1 Chloroflexi bacterium RBG_13_46_14 | reverse complement strand
AACGCTTCCAGACGCTGAAAGGCGAACTGGAGAAGCAGATGAAAGAGGAAGCGCGACTGAACAAGATCATATTAGATAATCTTTCGAAACTGGAGTTTGAAAATTAACGTCATCTCGCATATTGACAAAATGTATACACCGTTGTATAGTAATAGTAACGGACCCGTCAGGCCTCTGCCGCAAGGTAAGCTCAACTATGACGGGTATTTTATTTCAGGCGCAAAATGGATTTAGAGTATACCAAGTCCCCTCTCACCTATAAGCAGCAGGTAGAGTTATTACAAACCCGAGGATTGATTATTGAAAATCCTGCAGAAGCTGAAAAATTCCTCAAACAGGTAAATTATTACCGTTTTTCTGCATACTGTTTCCCTTTCCAGAATCCGCATGATGTGTTTCTTCCAGACACAACCTTTACGAAAGTAAAAGAGTTATATCAATTAGATGCGGCATTACGTGCAGGATTGCTGGTAATTATGGCCCCGGTAGAAATTTTCATACGAACCCGGATTGTATATGAATTGAGTCACGGTTGGGGAGCATTTATTCATTATGGACCAGGTAATTTCCGTGACGACTTCAACCATGCCGAATGGGTGACGTCAATCGAAGAGGAAATCAAACGAGGTAAAGAGGAGTATCTGGAGCACTATAAAAACAAATACAAGGGATTTCCTCGTCTTCCTTTATGGATGACGTGTGAAGTTATGAGTATGGGCAGTATCTCTCTTCTCTTCAAAGGATTAATGCCGGATCATCAGAGAAGAATTTGTTCAGGCTTGGGGATTCAACAGTTCGTCATGGCAAGCTGGCTTCATCATATTACTTATATGAGAAACATATGCGCCCATCATAACAGACTCTGGAACCGCGAACTCTCCATACGTCCTTTTGTACTGCGTAAAGACAAAAGCTGGCTGGCGCTTAATCTGGATCCTGCACATGTCTTCACAACTATTGCAATCCTCGAATGGATATGCCGGAAAGCCGGACTGCCGTTGTGTGATATAGAACCGGTTTTCGAGGTAATGAACAGGATAGCCGCACTTGATCCACGATTCTCGTCATGGATGGGAATACCTGACGGCAGAACGGCTGGCTGGTGCTGGGAGGTGGCAGAATGAGTGAGTGGCGAGTTAGAACTTTAGGAAATATTGATACGAAAGTATTGCCGAATCTGGTTTATTAGTGAATCATTATGTCTTGTTCACATAAGATAAGGAGGTGTATAATTTGCATACTGGAAATATCCGACATAGTATTCGATATATAT
>MGML01000064.1:2729-5160 GCA_001796415.1 Chloroflexi bacterium RBG_13_46_14 | reverse complement strand
AGCTATGTCAAGATATAGAAAATCTCGTCGTAGATATAGATTATTTTGATTTTCTCAGCTTCTCCAGCGTCTTATCCAAGTTCCTCTGTTGTATTCTAGCATCCTGAGGATCATTGTAACGTTGGTCTGTTAAACCTTCTCTAGATTTTTCTCCAATACGGGTACCTTTCTTACGTGCCATTTCTATGTACCTCTCTCAAAAATATTTATTCATAAATATGTTTTCTTTGTGTTCCAATAGCTCTACATTTGACTTATTTTTCTATAAAAGGTATTTGGGATTGTATTCATCAGGTGATGGAGGTAAGTGACAAACCCGTAGTAATTCTTCGTATGACATATTACCTCGATTAATATACTTCTCGAAAATCCCAAATAAATCATCATAGAACATGTAATTTATCTTATTTTCCATATATTGAGGATGTCCAATATACGATGAACTGGTGAGTTCCTGATACACCTTCCTTCTCCTAGTTTTTGGAGCTACTATTGTCAATAGCCTTTGGTTACCAAGTTCCGGTGAAGTTGCAAGCAATGAGACGAAGCGTTCAAGTGCACTTAAAATTGTTGTATGTTCCTCTATCTCAAATGCCCAAACAGGAACTGCCTCGTCTGTCGCCCAGATAATATCAATCTGTTCAATACGTTTCATCTGCGCTTGATTTGCTTTTATATTCAGATAAGTTAATGATTTTATTGCAGAGAACATAGGGTCATTGCGTTCTTTTTTACCGATAAAAGGTATAAATCCCGCTTTTTGACAGAGAATTGCCAAGCGATAAATATTCTGATTATGAGTAGTACTTGACGGAATATCTGTTTCGTACTCTCCCGGTTGTTCAGATACAAAGGCTGTCAATACTCCTTGTAAAGCAAGTTCATCCTGATTTCTTAACTCCCAAGTATTTCTATCACGTGAAATGGCAATTTCTTTGAGGACATCGTTAATATCCTCTTTTGTAGGTGTATGCCCGTTTGTTAATAAAGGGGTTATGGTTGCCCATATTTCATCGAAACTTGCTTTACCGACTTTACGAAGATAACTGATTACATAGTACTGAATACGAAGTTTTGAAGGTATAAAATTACCTATTTGTCTTTCAGCTTTAATATGCCATAATTCATCTTCACCAATTTCGAAATCACTCTCAAGTATCGCCAGTATATCACCCATATTTTTAGATGCTGCATCGAAGAATAAATCGTTATCGAAAAGTTCCGGTACTATTTCTCTCATTATTTCCTCGGTTGAAGCTCCACCACCTTTTAGAATAACTCTCTCTGCAACATTTTTTATTATATTCGCAAGAGGTAACGGCATCGGTTGAGATATTTTCCTGGTTGATGTTTTTTGAAAATTGACTATCAGGCTTTCTCCAAGAACTCTCAAAGGATTCTTTATTTTATGAAAAGATTGATTTGAAAGTGGTTGTGCCACAGTATTTACATATTGAAAACCTATATAACGCAGCATGTCGCGTATTGAATACCACAGATTTGTCTTTTTATGATGAAATACTAATGATAGCCATGCATCATCCTTTAGAGCATAAAACATCTGTTCAAACGCTTTTCCAAGCATTTCCAGATAGTGTTTTTCATCAAATTTCTGTTCGCCACCTTCAATAGCTTCTCTTGAACGCATATCATCAGTAACTTCTAGTCCAAGCCATGCGTGCCACATTGTACTCAAGTCAAGATAGGAAATATGAGCACCATAAGGTGGATCAGTATAAATATAATCTACAGATTCTTTATCAATGTAGCTGAGAAGATTTTCTGCAGAATCGTTATATACGCTGAATGATTCACCCTCTCGGAAAAAACTTCCTACTATTTTATTACT
This sequence comes from Chloroflexi bacterium RBG_13_46_14, assembly GCA_001796415.1. The sequence goes on along the minus strand of MGML01000064.1, from coordinate 3,311 downwards.
CTCACTTTTAGATTTAGCTACTCTTTGAACACTGGCACTAAACGCATCCCAAGCATCACGCTCATTTAACTGAGGAGGAATCCAGTAACGATATACCATAAAAAGACCGGATCCACCTCCATGGGTTTTTCCTTTCTCGGGAGAACGATATAACAAACTAGCTTTGTCTAGTGCACTTGAAAACGCGAACAACAATAAATCTCTTGTTTGATTATCCTCAAGGTTAATAATATATGAACGTAAATGCGCAAGTATTATTAACTGTGCTTTACTAAAAAGGTCTTCTACATATCCTCTATCAGCGTTCGAAGGAAGCTTAATACTTTTAGGGTACCATTCTGTTAGCTCGTATTTTTCCAATTCGCTTGGTGGAGTACTACGCACATAATTTACGAGCGGCCATATTAGTTCTTCGATCTTGCGATATGCATTCCAATATTTATCTAAATTCACAGGAGAAATACATGTTTGTCTGGTAATAAAAACGGCTAAAGGATCCAGATCAAGACATCTAGTCTTTCTTTTATTAGTTAAAGCTTCGATCGCAGTTACTCCGCTGCCACAGAAAGGATCGACTACTAA
>MGML01000064.1:1369-2686 GCA_001796415.1 Chloroflexi bacterium RBG_13_46_14 | reverse complement strand
TCGCTTATTTCCAGAGCAGAATTATTCTATTAGGTTTTTATAGACATTACTCCCTTTTGCTCCCTCACTCTGCCTGTTGTTTTCCCGAATTTACCTAGATACTGGATACTTACCATGTCTTACGATTTTGACAAGGTGCCAACTACCTGAACGTGGTTGTACTTCTCGTTCTCTTACGAAAGTCATTAACCTTATTTGCTCTTTTTCTTTTCTTCAATTTCTAATTGCTTAACTCTGTTTCTTAAGTGCCCTGTTAAAAATTTGATTAAACGATACATTTCAATTAACAGATAAAGATAACTCCAAATAGATACGGTAATTATTGTTCGTAAAATGATAGTTGGAGGGTTCCCAATTACTAAGAGAAGCATACCTAGAACAAGAGACAATATTGTTAAAACAGATACCCATTTAAAAGGCCATATATTTCTTTCAATGTCTGTTATTTGTTTCAAGAGTTCTAAATATTTAATATCGAGAAACACAATAAATATCGCCAATCCAGCAATGACGATACCTAGTAAAGCACCACTTAGGTCAACCATGGCTGAGCCTATATTACATTGACTATCACGTAGAATCTGTTCGTCCCCCAACCACCCCAACAGCACAGACAGAACTAAAGTAATATATAGGAATTTATCAGCGATAGTTTCCTTAAACCATCCGCCCATTATTCTATTTTTCATCGATAAATTTCCTTAATTGATTTTTAATAGCATCTAACTTTGCATCATCTGATATATCATCTTCTATTTTAGTACGTTCCTTTGGGATTCTTTTTGACGAATCATATGTTTTTGTTATATCACCCTTTTTACCTTCAGCTTTTATTGATGAATATCCTGTTTTATCTCCGAATTCAACTATTTCTTCAATAGTACCTTCAGTATTAAGTGAATCGTCAGATGTTTCCAATTTTTTAAATTGTAAAATAGCTACATCTGCGTTTGTTTTCTCTAATACATCATATATAAAATCAGTCTCTTTAGAATAATCGGGATTAGGTGTACGAAGATTAGCTTTAAATGATGTCATTCGATCTACATCATTTGCAACCCAACTTAGGAATCTCTCAGTTTCAACATAATTTTCTACAGTTAAACCCATATCTGTTTGTAGACCAAAGAATCTCTCAAATGCCCCTTTAACTGAATGGTACTCTATTAAACCAGGTTTAATCTCAAATGCAACGACTTGTTCAGAAATATCAAGTACCCAAAGTACATAACTGGACAACTTCGAATCTACTTCTTGTTTGATAAAATCATGAGCTTCACTATCCCAATCGGTAACAGTTTCTTTTGCTTGTGAAGA
>MGML01000064.1:946-1333 GCA_001796415.1 Chloroflexi bacterium RBG_13_46_14 | reverse complement strand
TATCCATTGAGATATATGCCAAATTCTACCGTATCTTTCAACTTCTTCATTCGGATTAAGTACTACTCGAATATCATCATCGAAACTTCTTTGAAATAAGTTTCTTTGTGGCTTACGAGCAAATTTACTGAAACAAATAATCATTCGTGACATATCATCACCATCCTTTGCAATATATCTTAGAGGCTATTTTAACATTCAATGATGAATTATTCTAGTATATTTTTTATTGTTTCCATCCTATCGCGAGTCCCCTTATTCAACGTCCCACCCCACGACAAAACTCTTTTGCCTTTTTCTCCCCCCACCCAAAAGCGACACATCTCTCTTTACCTTACCCGCCCGCCGTTTTATCATAAACTCTATGGACAGAAGAAGCCCTGAATA
>MGML01000064.1:0-932 GCA_001796415.1 Chloroflexi bacterium RBG_13_46_14 | reverse complement strand
AATTGATGAGAAAGATCGCCGAAGATCCACGCGATGCGTATTTCCCTGATAGTGATACGCTCCAGGCCGACCTGGACAAGCTCGTAGAACTTTCACAGGATCTCTGTCTCGATATGGAAGACACCCTCGCCAGCCGGAATCTCAGGAACCGACGCTGTGCCTGTTTTTCCTCATCCTACCAGCAATGGTACTCTGAGGCCTGCGAGTTCCTCCACCGCGCGCTGCCCGCCCGCCTCGACGAATTCATGTTCCTCTATCAGGGCGATCCGAAACGTAAGGTCGTCACTGCCGAGACCTTCTCCATTCGGGATTTTCTCCTCAGTATCTGCGCGTACACTCGCGGCGCGGAAATTAAAAGATGCGCCGCTGTAGCCCTCGAAAAACTCCGCATGCAGGCTCAGATACTCGAGTCCGCCCGGCTCCGTTTCGAAAGTTCTCTTGCCAACCTTGACCCCATCATGCTGGACAATACCGATGAAACCAGGAGCAGGGTCATGGACCAGCGTCTCCGGCAAGCTCGGTCCGAAGGAGCTATGACTGTTTCCCGCGTGATTGGCCATTTCTTTTGGATATTCGACCCCGAGGAATCGTCAGACGACTCCCCCGACCTGCCTCAGTCTTAATTCTGGCGGCTGGCAATCTATATAATTTCCCTCCCCCTACCCCTTGCCCGCTCCGGCAACCGTTCTGCACTTTTAAACGCTAAGCATCGACCGCAGGCAATGCTATTTTCGAAAATCCCCTCTCTTTTTAAGGAGAGGGGATTATTCGTAACAGGGGTGAGGTAAAAAAAGGAAAACTCTACGATTATCACTGCTTTTAAAGTATTCATCACCCTGCAAAAAATAAAGAATATCCAAAACGACAAAACAGCCTTGCCTTTCCCTGGTACTCTCCCCTACAATAAACTCACGTTTTGAGGGTAACCGCAT
>MGML01000063.1 GCA_001796415.1 Chloroflexi bacterium RBG_13_46_14 | reverse complement strand
TTCAGCGAAGTCCATTCCTCGTGATGCGTAGAGAATCTGGCGTGAGGAATTGATCACCGCTTTTTCACCGTTAGAATCAACACCGTAGCGGACGGTTGATTCAAGGTCTCCTCCCTGGGCGCCGATACCGGGTATCAGGAAGGGCATATCCGGCTGAAGTCCGCGGATAACCTTCAGCTCTTCCGGATACGTGGCTCCGACGACAAGACCGACGTTACCGTTCGTGTTCATTTCACTGGCTTTGATAGCAACGATCTCATAAAGGGGGCGTTTCCCATTGTCGCTCTCGCACTCCAGGGACTGGAAATCCATCGCGCCGGGATTAGATGTCCGGCAGAGTATGAAAACTCCCTTATCGATATAGGAGGTAAAGGGTTCTATAGCATCGAGTCCGAGGTATGGATTTACCGTGACGGCATCGAACTTGTATAACTCGAAGATTGCCCTGGCATAACCTTTTGCGGTATTTCCTATGTCTCCGCGTTTAGCATCCGCTATTACGGGAATGTTATCGGGTATATAGTCGATCGTTCGTTTTAGTGCCTGGAGACCTTCGATTCCCTGCGCTTCATAGAAGCCAAAGTTCGGTTTGTAGGCGCAGACAAGGTCTTTCGTAGCTTCGATAATCTCCCTGTTAAACTGGAATACACCGATATTATCAGGGATAAGATCAGGATCAGTGTCAAGACCTATGCAAAGCAGGCTTTTATTTCTACGCGATGCTGCGAGCAGTTTATCGATGAAATTCATCCCCACTCCTTACTTTCCTGACCAGAGGCTGATTGATGATAACAGTCGTCAGGTTTATCGTCAAGAGGTTTTGGGGAAAATATGTGTTCGTTGACTTACCATATAGGCGCTGGTAATATTGATTTGGAGTTATCGATTAATGATACGACAGGCAAGCAGGCTGCCTTTATTTCCTTTGACCGCTGAAGTAAACACGAAAGACCACCTTATGATCGGCGGTTGCGACTCGGTAGAGTTAGCGATGGAATTTGGCACACCTTTATACATCTATGATGAAGTAACCTTGCGCGAAAAATGCACCGAATTCAAACGGGAATTCGGTGGCAGGTACCCGACAACGATCAATTATTCCTGCAAGGCTTTTATCAACAAAGCTGTTTTGAAATTATTTGCCGAGGAAGGTCTCGGGCTGGACGTTGTTTCCGGAGGTGAAATCGGTTATGCCCGTGCCTTCGGGTTTCCTATGGAGAGGATCGATTTCCCGGGCAACAATAAATCGGCAGAAGAGTTGACTCTTGCCCTTGAATCAGGCGTGGGACATATCGTAGTTGATAATCTGGACGAACTCGAGTTACTCCAACAGATCGCCGGAAAGCTCAACCTTCGGCAGAAGATACTTCTACGGATAACTCCCGGTGTGGATCCTAAAACCCACAGGCATGAGACGACGGGAAACAGGGACAGTAAATTCGGCATCCCAATGGCAATGGCCGCGAAAGCTGTTGGAAAGGCGTTAGCTGTGTCTGAGGTTCAGTTAACCGGACTGCATTTTCACATCGGTTCACAGATAACCGATACCGAACCCTATATAAAGGCTATCGGAATAATCATGGATTTTGCGGCTGAAATGAAGAAAAAATACAGGTTCGAGTTAAAAGAACTTAGTGTGGGTGGAGGATACGCTCATCGATATACGATGGATGAAATGGTTCCTTCTGTTTCCGATTATGCCGAGGGTATAACCGGCGCACTATCAGAACAATGCCGGGAATTAGATTTAGAACCTCCTCACCTTATAATTGAACCGGGAAGATCGATGGTTGCCGGTGCGGGAGTAGCCCTGTACACAACGGGAGTAATTAAGGATATTCCCGGTATAAGGCGGTACGTATCTATCGATGGCGGAATGGCCGACAATGTACTTCCGGCTTTTTACCAGGTTAATTTTGAAGCAGTTGCAGCAGCGAAAATGAATTCTGCCGGAACTGAAACAGTCACTATATGCGGCAAGTACTGCGAATCGAGTGATATACTGATAAGAGATATAGAACTGCCGGAGATGGCGGCCGGTGACATTATAGCGATACCTGGCTGCGGTGCATATAACCTGACAGAATCGACGAACTATAACATGTCCTTCAGACCTGCTGTAGTTATAGTCAAAAACGGAGATGCGCGGCTTATCCGGCGACGGGAAACTCTCGATGACCTTACCAGGTGTGACCTTGTGTGATTATTAGTTTACGGGAATTGCTGGATGTGGCAGATAATAGGTCAAGATAGGGCTGTAGAGCTGCTTCAGAGAAGTCTGGAGACCGGCTCCGTATCTCATGCCTATATGTTTATCGGTTCTGCCCACTCGGGGAAAATGACGCTGGCGTTGGACCTGGCGAGGGCATTGAACTGTGAAGGTGCAGATATACCATGTGGACAATGCGAACCATGCAGGAAGATAGCAGACCTTAAACATGCGGATGTTCAGGTAATCGGAATTGCCGGTGACGATCCGTCGACAGAGTCTAAATCTAAAACCGAGATCAGTATCGAGCAGATAAGACAGATACAGCATACTGCCAGCCTGCCACCTTTTGAAGGCAGATGCAGGATTTATATTATCGAAAACGCCGAGTCACTTTCCGTGGAAGCAGCTAATGCATTGCTGAAAACACTTGAGGAACCTGAAAGCAACGTTGTTTTCATACTTTTAGTGACCGACTCGAGTCTTTTACTTGAAACAGTTGTTTCACGCTGCCAGCCGGTCGAGTTTATCACGGTACCGGCTGGTATAATTGAGGATTCTTTGATTAAGAGCCGGGGGGTTGACCCGGAGAAAGCAGCCCTTCTGGTACGATTGTCCAGGGGACGTTTTGGTTGGGCTGTTTCGGCGGCGCAGAGTGACAGTCTGCTTGAACAGCGTACAGAAGTAGTGACAAATATGCTGGACGTAATAGATGCCGATATCGAGACAAGGTTTGCACTTTCTACACAGCTGGCAGGGAAATTCGGCAATGACAGGAATTTTGTTTTCGAGAGACTGGATATACTGCTCGACCTCTGGCGTGATATGCTAATGATAAAGACAAATTCAATAGATAATGTTACCAATATTGACCGGATAGACGAAATAACCAGAATGGCGGAAGGAAGAAGTCTTTCCGCAATACGGAGCTTTATTCGAAGTATTCAAAGAGCGTATGTAGAATTAAAACAGAATGCTAATCCCAGACTTGTACTCGAGGTACTTATGATCGATGTGCCCGATGCAGGCCAGGGAATAGAGGTAGTATCCTCAGATACGAGGTAGATTATGGCTGAAGTAGTCGGTGTTCGTTTCAAGCAGGCTGGAAAAATCTATTATTTTGATCCGGGAGATTTGAATCTTGAAGTGAATGATTATGTAGTTGTCGAGACAGCTCGCGGTTTGGAACTGGGACATGTGGTTATAGCTCCCGGACAAGTCCCTGATAGCGAAATTGAGAATCCTTTGAAGCCAGTTGTACGGAAAGCGGAACCTGAAGATATTGAGCATGCAAAGCAATTCGAAGATAAAGAAAAAGAAGCGCTGGAAGAGTGTGCCAAGCTCATCGAAAAGCTAAAGTTAAATATGAAGTTACTTGCTGCTGAATACAACCTGGACGGCAGCAGGCTGACACTCCACTTTAGTGCCGCCGAACGGGTGGATTTCCGTGAACTTGTCAGAGAACTGGCAAAACGGCTGAAAGTACGCGTGGAAATGCGTCAGACCGGACCCAGGGATGAAGCCAAGATAACCGGTGGCTGCGGCAGGTGTGGCAGACCGCTTTGCTGTATGACTTTTCTGAGTAATTTTACACCGGTATCGATGAGAATGGCGAAAGATCAGGGTCTTCCGCTTAACCCAATGAAAATATCCGGTGTATGCGGCAGGTTAATGTGCTGTCTTGTATATGAAAATGACTATTATCTGGAAATGAAAGAAAAAATGCCACGAAACGGTCAACGGGTCATGACACCTTCTGGTGAAGCTAAAGTAGTCGATATCAATCCCCTTAAGGTATCTGTAATAGTTGAACTGGAAACGCAGGCAATAGTGGAGTATCCCCTGAACGAAGTTTCCCTGATGATCGACGCTAAACGCGATCAGGGAAATAATAACAAAAAAGTCAAAGAAAAAGAAAACGGCAAGAATACAGAGAAAGAGAACGATAAGACAAAATCCTGATATGCCTTCATTCGGCGAAGAAAAAATCCTTGAAGCACAGGGATACCGGTATATAGCCGGTGTAGATGAAGCCGGTCGTGGCGCTCTCGCCGGCCCCGTAGTAGCTGCTGCCGTAATTCTTCCATTGAACAAAGATCTGCCATTTATAAGTCAGGTCAGGGACAGCAAGAAATTAACGCCGCTAAAACGGGAATATTTGTTTCACCATGTTCATGAATCTGCCGTAGCTTTAGGGGTTGGTATATCCTTCCTGGACGTTATTGACACTCTCGGTATAGTCACGGCAACTCGCCTGGCAATGAAGTCGGCTATAGAACAGCTTTCGCCTCCGGCCGATTATATGCTCGTGGATTATCTAAGACTGCCCGAGATAGATTTGCCACAGAAAGGCATTACCCGTGGTGACGACTTAAGTTATTCAATTGCCTGCGCATCGATAATCGCTAAAGTATCACGGGATCGATTGATGATGACACTCGACGAGGAGTATTCGGGTTACGGACTGGCACATCATAAGGGGTACGGTACGAGAG
>MGML01000062.1 GCA_001796415.1 Chloroflexi bacterium RBG_13_46_14 | reverse complement strand
AACTCGGCCGGGATATCAGTGATTTTACCAGGGAAATGAACGAGACGCTGGTAAAAGCAAGCCGGGCTACTTCCGCATTCCCGTTTGCCCTGAGACCGGTTACGTTACTCAGCGGAAACGAGAGTGATAAAAGACTAATGGAACCAGGCGAGGACGTCGTACACCTTACCGATGGCGGCGTATTGAACAACAAACCATTTTCAGATGCAATAGCTGCGATATTCAAACGGCATGCTATGAATAAAGTTGACCGGGTGCTTTATTTTGTCGAACCCGATCCCGAAACACTCGTAAAAGACAGCAATAACAATAATGAACCGGGATTCTGGGAGGTAATTGTAAAAGCGGTGGTTGGTATCCGTTCCTATGAAAGTATTACCAACGATATGAAGACGATTAACAGCCGGAATAATCGGATAGAAGAGTTCAAAGCCATGCTGGACATGACTGAAAAGGTGATTATGGAAACCGGAAAAGACCTGCTTGGGATGGATGGTGAAAGCTATAGAGAGCACCTTGAAAATCAATCGCTGTACAGAGGTTACGTGGAACTAAAACTGGCACGTCTGAAGACCCGTCTCCAGGACCTTTTTATTCAAAGCAGTGTTAATCTTCCGGAATTGAAAGATAATACAGTTAAACTGATAAAAAACGCCTTCAAAGAAACTTTTAAGGAACTTGCAGAAGACCCCAACAAAATGGTTGAGTTTCTGGAATGTTTCGATTCCCAGTACAGAATCCGAAGACTTTTACGCCTGGTTGAAATAACTGAACTGCTATACAAGACCGAACAGTTATCCATGGATAACCTTGAGAAAATAGACGAATTCATGGAGCGTATCTCTGCTCTTCTGGAAAATGTATACAACGCTGAATGGAGAACCTGGAGTAGTGTCGCGGAGCCGCGCGGCTGGTTTGTATCACCTATCGAAAAGATCAGGGAATATATTGGTGCCCTGCAAAACAATTTAAATAATGATGAATTGAAAAAGAAAATCCGCGACCTGCTTGAAACCATGCTTTCATATTCTGATCCCGACCCTGATTCCGAATTCAAAGGTTTACAAGAAGTTTACCAGGAACTGTCCGGCATCGGTCTGACTCTTGTAAAGGAAATTGACAGCTTCATCGACTCATTTAAATTACCAGATACACATCCGTTAGCCGGATTCCCTCCAATAGAAAAGATATATACCCAGTTCGAATACAGAGATATGTTCATTCACCCGGTCGAGGTGATCGCCGACCTTGGGGAGAGAGACCCCATAGAAATTATGCGTATAAGCCCAAAGGATGCTAAGTTCATTACATCCGACCTTAAGAAAAAAGTAGCGGGAGATACGTTCTTCCACTTCGGTGGATTCCTCAAGAGAGAATGGCGTGATAATGATATCATGTGGGGCAGACTGGATGCAGCGGAGATAATCGTGCGCACCCTGTGCAGGAAATCGCAAAATAAAGTTGATGAGGACAAAATACTGGATCCAATCATCAGGGATATCCTTACAAGCGATAATAAAGAATCACGGAAAGCGGTGGAACCGGGAGTCGACTATAAGCGATACATGGTTGAGGATTACAATATTGGAGCTGAGAGTTTAGGTAATATTCCCCAGGACAGTAGAGCCAGGCTTATTCTGAATGCAGTGTTATCTTTCAGGGATATGTGCAAGTATGACATGGAGAATGCCGGGAAAAGGAACAAGGTATTCGGATGTCTGGATAAATGGATAGGCAAGGTTCTCAACATCGTATTAATCCCTCTGACGCTGATAATACGGGCACTGTTCGATAAAGATTCATTGGTAAGGACTATCTTCAGCATAGCAATATTGGGCGCAGGAGTCTGGGGGACAATAACACTGGTCCTGTATATACTGGGGCTTCTATTCAGCCTGGACTGGCTCGATATGGATATGGCACTTGTCTGGATTGCCGTCGGAATGATTGTGTTGGCCACAATAGCAGGCTTTCTCTCAATAAAATACCGTGTTAAAAAACCGAAAACACAGCAGCCGAAGAAAGAATAATTTGAAAAAGATTACAGGCGGCAAAAACCGGAATATGTTGGCAATCCGGTATAACGCCTTGCATTAGCCTGGTAAATGCAGTAAAGTCAGTTTATGGCAAAAACCGAGAAATCCGGCGGCAGAACGGTATTCGTATGCCAGCAATGCGGCAGGGAAGAACTGAAGTGGCTGGGACGCTGCCCCAGCTGCAACGAGTGGAATAGTTTTTACGAGCAGAAAATCGCAGCCCCGGTACGCTCATCCAGACCGGCATCTCCGGCAAACCAGCCACAGGAGCTTTCGCAGGTCGACACCGAAACGGCCGACCGCTTTCCGCTGCCGATGCCTGAATTCAATCGAGTTCTCGGCGGCGGCATCGTTCCGGGCTCCCTGGTGCTAATCGGCGGCGATCCTGGAATAGGCAAATCCACACTCCTGCTGCAGGTATCATCACTGGTAACCCGGTCTCATGGCAGGGTAGTATACGTCTCGGGCGAGGAAACTCAGCGCCAGATAAAACTGAGGGCGGATCGACTCGGTATAAAGGGAGATAATCTCTTTCTCCTGTCAGAAACCAACCTCGATGCAATATTAGAACAAATTGAAGACCTTTCACCCGGACTGGTAATTATCGATTCTATCCAGGCAGTATACCTTCCGGAGGTGGAAACGGCACCCGGCAGCATAACCCAGGTACGCGAATGCACGATGCGTCTGATGAACTGGGCTAAAGCCAGCGCTGTTCCGGTATTCATAGTCGGGCACGTCACCAAAGACGGCTCTATAGCCGGCCCACGCGTTCTGGAGCATATCGTAGACGCTGTCCTCTACCTTGAAGGAGAGTCTTTCAGCAGCTACCGCCTGCTGAGATGTGTAAAAAACCGCTTCGGTTCTACCAATGAGATCGGTATCTTTGAGATGAAACAGCAGGGACTCGTGGAAGTAGACAATCCCTCACGGGCGTTCCTGTCGCAGCATTACGGCGAAACGATAGGTTCGACTGTTGTACCTGTACTGGAAGGCAGTCGTCCCCTCCTGGTGGAAATCCAGGCATTGACCAATCCCACCAGCTTCGGTCAGCCGCGCCGCACTGCTAATGGTATCGATTTTAATCGCCTCCTGTTGGTAACCGCTGTCCTGACGCGGAGAATAGGCCTGAAGCTATCCACTCAGGATGTAATACTCAACGTAGCCGGCGGTATAAAAATAGGAGAACCTGCGGCTGACCTTGGTATCGCTCTCGCGATAGCCTCCAGTGCCCGTGATATACCCATAGATCCTGAACTGGCTGTAGTTGGAGAAATTGGACTCAGCGGCGAACTTCGGACGGTATCACAGCTTGACCGGCGTATCGATGAAGCTGCCCGTCTTGGCTTCAAGCGAATCCTTGTCCCTAAAACAGGCTCGAATACGCCTGGTAAAGACATACAGGTAATAACTACCTCAACACTGAGGGAAGCTGTCAGACTGGGACTGGTAAGAAAAAAGAAAGCAGTCTCGAAGGAGGATAATGATGGCATGGAATATTAAAGGTGTCTGGCATGAGTCCTGCGCTGCGGAAGGACATTGCCCTTTTTACTTCGGCAGGGACAGGGATGAACCCTGTAAACAGTTCGTCTTATACCAGATACAGGAAGGAGAGATCGACGGTGTAGATGTGGGAGGGACACTGGTAGTCACCGTAGCCGACCTCTATTCCGAAAAAATGGTCGACCTTATGGTAAAAGGCGGTGAAGGAGCAATCTACATCAGCAATAAAGCATCGGAAGAACAGAGAAAAGTCCTGGAACCTTTCTTCGTCAATAATGTTCCGCGCATGGGGCTTATTCGAGACTGCCTTGGTGTAAAATACGTGGACATGGAATTCAGCGAGGAAAACGGAACCTGTCGTATCAAGATGCCGAACGCTGAGTGGGAAGCATCATTAGCCATCGGCGGCGACGGTAAAACACCGCAGCGTATTGAAAACTCGATTTTCAGCATGTCATTTCCGGTTCTCAATATCTGCAACACGCACTACTGGAGATATAACGACTTCGGGAAAAACTGGGATTTTAAAAACCGCAGCGGCGCCAGGGCTGCGTTTGACCTTAAAGGATAAGCCGTAATAAATCAATATTGCTCGGATAATACACTAAATCACTCAAATCCTACTTAGAACTTCATTGCTCGTACTGTAAAAGAATCGGGAAAACAGGGCTGGTAAAAAGTAAAAGTACCGACAAACCCTTAACCTTCTGACAAACCGGTAGTGGAGGTTGGGAACGATGAGGTCCAGGAAGTTCTTCTTCGTCATCATTTTTCTGATTATCCTGTTATCTACTATATTCGTTTTTAACAATCCGCGTGTGAGTGACCATGACGATATTCCACAAACCGGGAACCAGTCCATGCTTTCCGGCATCGAACTCGATAAGCTGAAAAAACGGACAATAGAAAAGACAGCCTCTATTGAAAGCTATTACCAGGATACGAGATTAGTCTATGAATATTCAGATATTAACAATGGTTTTTATAATAAAAAGTCTTTGAATATGGTAATGACGGCAAAGGTAGACGTTAGTAACAAAACACTCTGGGCTACCATAAACTCAACTCTCGACGAAGGCGAGATACCGGTTGATATAGAAGTGGAAATGTACAGTGCCGGAGATGACCTGTACATCGAAATGCAAACGGATGGAAAATCTCCAGGCTGGATAAGATCAAAGCAAATAATATCGAGCTGGAACAAACTGGTTTCATTCGAAAACATCCTGACGGTCATGAAAGAAGAAACTGTATTGAGTTTGCGGAGTGAAGTCTATAATAGTAAAGATTGTTATGTACTGGTGATACCGGTAAAGGATATTTATACAATTCATAGAACTCTTAAGAACTCATACGGCCTGGAAAATCAGTTCCGTTATACTTTTGAACTTATCCAGTCATTTTCAGGACATTTTATCTTCGAAATATGGATAGAAAAGGAATCACACTTTATTAGACAAACGGTTGTCAGAATGGACGTTGAAGTCAAGC
>MGML01000061.1 GCA_001796415.1 Chloroflexi bacterium RBG_13_46_14 | reverse complement strand
TTAACTTTATCTTTATACTCGACAGCCAGTTGTTCCAGAATCGGTTTCATCTGCTTGCAGGGAATACACGTGTTAGAACCGAACTCGGCCAGTGTCGCCTTTCCACTGGACAGAGCTTCTTCCAGCGACACCGATGCCAGGCTTGAGCCGGATTTATCTTTCCCGGAGGCTACTATTTCAACGAGTTCGATATAAAATGTCAGATCATGACCGGCAAGCGGATGATTAGCGTCAACTTCTATTTTTTCATCGGATATACCGGTTATGGTGAAAATAACCACACTACCATCAGGCTGGCTTGCCTGCAACTGCATACCAACGTCTAAATCAAGGTCTTCCGGGAGTTCATCCCTGTCGACTTCCATTTTGAGGTCATCACGATAATATCCGTAAGCCTGATCGGCAGAGACTGTTACAGTTTTGTTATCACCGACCTTCATCCCGATAACAGTCTGGTCGAACCCGGGAATAACCTGTCCCTCTCCGAGAGTAATTTCAAGTGGTTCACCGTCGAGCGACGAATCGACTATTTCACCATCTTCTGTTTTCGCTGTGTAGTGTACGCGTACGGTATCACCGCCCCAGGCCTGCTTTGGTCCACAAGCAGCTACCGGAAGTACTATCATTATCGTTGCTACGAGTGTAAGCAGTACAAGGATTTTACTTCTCATAAGGTTAACTCCAAAAGTATTTTTCACTTAACCACTCCCGTCATACACCTCGAATTTTCTGTTTTTTAACATAATTTCCATAAGGTAACCAATCCCAATAAAAAGCGGCAGAGAAACCAGGGTACGGGTAATGGTGTACTCAATACCGAGATAGCCAATTTCTATTCCGAGCATCGGGATTTTCATTGACGTAAACGCTCCAAGATAAATAAAAATATTCCGGATTCCGGCGCCCTTCCTATACAGCATATAAGCGACCGGAAAAGCTCCGTACAGGGGGCCAGCCTGGAGCATGGCAAGAAGTACCATGATTGCAATACCTTTGACACCGGACTCCTGCCCGATATGGCGCTGGATTTTCTCCTTCGGCATCCAGACATCGAAAAGTCCGACGATGATAAACAGGAACGGTATAAAAGTAATCATCTCGATAAAAGACTGGCCAAAGCCAGTGAAAATATCCTTGCCCGGCTCGAAACCGATAATAAAAGACAGCACCGTCAGGACTAAATACAGGGTAATCCAGATATAGTTCCGAAATTTTTTCATGAAAATTTTCATTTGATAACACCCATTACCAGTCCTACCAGCAGGCCGATTATGATAGCTGCCACGAAATTCAGAGAGTTTCGGATAATAGCAGCCCTCCTTCCGAAATACTTTATCTCAAGCGGCAGGGTAACTACTCCGACCATCATCAATGTCGTCATGAAAGTGGCAACGACAGCATATGATGCCCCCTGCTGGATCAGTCCGGCAGCAATAGGATAAGAGATAAACCCGGGAATCAGAGTAATTGAACCGACCACAGCAGCAATCGCAAACCCGGTTACTCCTGATTCGGCTCCCAAATACCGCGAAATTACATCCGGGGATATGAAATAAATAACCAGGCTTACCAGAATAAGTATATTTATAAAAGGAAGGAGCATGTTTCTGAACATCCGCCAGCCTCGTTTAAATCCCTCCCAGGTCTTTCGTCGGTCTATCAGGAAAGAAACCAGAGAAAGAATCCCACATAAAGAGATGAAGATTATCGCGTTATTACTCATGCTGTTTACCGACTATCTGCATTTCAGTTAATAGATTTTCCACTCTCCGTTTAACTTCATCCCGTATTTCCCTTACTTCTTCAAGCCTTTTCCCGTGAGGGTCTTCCAGTTCCCAGTCTTCGGTCTCGAGGAATCCAGCCGGGCACACAGCTTCGGTATCTTCACCGCAGCCCATGGTAATCATCCGGTCAGCCTTCTCAACCAGGTCCATTGTAAGCATCTGTGGTCTGTTGCTGCTGATATCGATACCGACTTCTCGCATTGCCTCCACGACTACGGGATTAACTGTATCAGCCGGTTTTGTACCGGCAGACAAGGCCTTTGCCTTACCTTTCGCCATCAGGTTAAAAAAAGCCGCAGCCATCTGGCTTCGACCCGAGTTATGTACGCATACAAAAAGTACCGTTGCGCTCATTTTCTCTTTCTCCTGTCTCTGACTGAACCAGTCATTGCCTTATGGTCAGCCGAATACTCAGCCGGCGTGTGGCTTTTTAGGGTCGATACGATGCGATACTCCCTCCGGGGAAAATCTTTTTTGATATTCGTGTATCAACGCTGATAAGTATTCCTTTTCCGCACCAGCCGCTACATAATTACAGGTTTTAACCCTGTCAATCAGTTCCTTTCCAATAACCCTGGTATCGGACAATTCCAGGTCGGCAACCTCCTGTAAAATACTATCCAGGTTCACAATACCTACCTGTAAACCGTCAGGAAGAGTCAGTTTTTTTATATTACCCGATGCATTACGATTTGATTTTTTCACTATTGTTTACACGACGTTTATTGATGATTTTCACTTATTCTGTCGATAAGCCAGTCGATAATCTTCTTTATCGTTGGTTCGTCGTCAGTCCCATATATATTCATCCGGTTTTGCCCTATGATTATACGCAGGTTATTGACCTGAAAACCTGCGATATTAGATTCAGGATTGTAGGCACAACCTTCGACCGATTTCCCTATCAAAGGTATAAGATGACCGATATCCTTTTTGAACTCGATGACAGCACGTGCCATCCCGCCACCCTGTCATTCTCAGTTATCACCCCGGTATGGGTACAGAGTTGCTTTGTATTTCTCTAACGCACCGGTATCCGGTTTATCCTTGACCATTCTCTACTCTCCCGGCATTTTCAATTTTGAGCCATTATCTGCTGAATTCGCAGTCATTCGCTCCTTAAGCCAATTCAAAAGTCCGATTGCCCTGGCTTCATCCCTCACGTTATATGCGACAATCTGGTGCGGCTCGATATAAACCCCGATATCTTCATGGCGAAAAATTATCGTCTTTATTTCGGAGTTATAACCGCACCTGGGTATTACCTTACTTAATCCCGGTATCAGGGGAGTTATCTTTTTTGAGAAACTGATGACGGCACGCATCATATCAGGAGCTCAACCTCACCCCACGGCCGATTCGATAGCAATAACATGATCGTCAAGTAAAGTAATATCCGGCAGCTTTACTTTCATTTTACTTCACCGATTCTTTCACAGAAATTCTTTACAGGTAATTAACTCATTGCATTTGTAATATAGGTCGTGACTTCCGCTTTAGACGGCACCTTCCCGGAACTGACCAGTTTTTCATCTATCACCAGCCCCGGCGTAGTCAGAATGGGATATTCCATAATAGCTTTCATATCCCTGACATGTTCGATTTCAGCTTCTACCGACATTTCTTCGACTACCTCACGGACAGTCTTTTCAAGCATTTCGCACTTTGCTCAACCTTTGCCTAATACCTTGATATTCATTCTTTCCTCCTTAAATTAATTAAACAGACCGAAAATATAGCCTGTTACGGTTGAGAATAGTATTACCAGACCTACATAAGTAAGTGTTCGTTTCGTTCCCATGATACTTCTGATTACCAGCATATTAGGCAGTGAAAGTGCCGGGCCTGCCAGCAGCAGGGTTAGTACCGGACCTTTGTGCATTCCCAGATTCATGAAAGAATTTATGATCGGGACTTCCGTCAGCGTGGCAAAATACATCAACGAGCCAAGAACAGAAGCTATCAGGTTCGAGAGTATCGTATTGCTGCCGACCCAGGAAGTAACGGCATCCTGCGGGACAAAAGTAATTATCATGCCGGCAACAAATACACCGCCCAGCAGCCAGGGAACGATTAGTTTTACGAACCGCCAGGTCTCTTTCATCCACATCCATAATTCGCCCTTATTGAACCAGCGCCACAGGATAACAAAAAGAATGGCCAACAGGATACCGGACACGATCCAGTTTTTCGAAGCCAGGAAAACCAGGATTCCGACCAGGTCAGCGAAGAATATTACCTGCTGCCACCAGGATTTCCCTCCGGTATCAGCTTCAAGAGCATCGAAAGCCGAACTGTCTTTGAGAGATTCATCCTTTCGGTATATGAAAGCCATAATGAGGCCAATTCCGGCTGCAAATACTACGGCACCGATTGCCCGGGCAAGGCCAAGATCGAAACCGAGAATCTGTGCGGTATAGACTATAGCCAGTACATTGATTGCCGGACCTGAATAGAGGAATGCCACTGCCGGACCGATACCGGCACCGCGTTTGTAGATTCCGCCGAAAAGCGGTAAGACGGTACATGAACAGACCGCAAGAATCGTGCCTGACACAGAGGCGATGCTGTAAGAGAGGAGTTTCTTCGCTTTCGGACCGAAATAGCGAAGCACCGCTCCCTGGGAGATGAATATCGCGATTGCGCCGGCGATGAAGAAAGCCGGTATAAGGCAGGTTATTACATGTGCCGAAAGGTACTCGAGCAGCGCCTCCCAGCCACCCTGAATAATTTGTGTAAGTATTTCCATATCTGATTTGAGCCTTTCAAGAATTTAATGCTTAGGCGTTTACAGGTTTGCTTTCCAATACTTCACTACAGGTCTTACCGGCACAACCCGGACCAATCCGTACCGTGGTTTTCAGACGTTCTCTGTCCGCATCCATTTGCTGATTTCCTGTGAAACCTCTTCTTACAGCTTCCAGGATACCTCTGAGATGATCTCCCATTCCTTCCCAGTCGATAGAGTAGAGTGACCAGAGGCCTTCTTTTCGAAGGTTTAAGAACCCGACATCATATAAAGTCCCGAGAATCCTTGAGGCTTTTGATTGTGAAATTTCGAGGACCTGCTCAACTTCACAGACACAGCATTCTCTCTCGAATAACAGGTTCAGCACTCTCAATCTGGATTCATCGGACAACGCTTTGTAGACTTTAATCATATCCCTCATATTGCCCTCCAACTATATGCATAAACCTGCATATATAGATATATTAACACGAAGGTTTCAGCGTGTCAACCGGAAATTGTTGATCGAACTATATACCGGCAATATATGGG
>MGML01000060.1:2895-5061 GCA_001796415.1 Chloroflexi bacterium RBG_13_46_14 | reverse complement strand
GAACCTGGTGTAACTAGGGGTAAGAGTGTCTGGTGGTTTTATGGCAGTACATTGCGAAGGTATATTCGAAAGGAAGAAAAGACTATTTTCAGTCAAATCGTCCAAGCCATTCAGGAAAGATATGAACCCCACAGTCTTAGGCGTATACCCGCTTCTAATAGAGCGGTGTCAATCGAACACTATCAGTCTGCACCTAATTCTCGGCTAATGACCCTTGTGACTTTTCGACGAGATGATCGTTTCACTGCTTCTCCGCCGAGTTTATCTGGTGTGAAGACACAATAAGCCACATTGTTCAGTCACCGGGTTGGATGCCATCACTGGCACCTAGTACGAAACTCACGATATTTCCGCTGCACGTATTGCGTAGGAGCAGATATAATTACAAGTAAAGTATTGACATTAATATGCTTTAATATTAAAGTATTACTATACTAGTAGTTGTGTGAGGTTTAGTATGGCTAAAAAACCTATATCCGTGCAAATCCCAGAAAATCTGGCTTTGTCTTTAGACGAGTTAGCAAAAAGGACAGGCAGAAAGAAGAATATTTTGCTAGGAGCATCTTTGAATCATTTCCTTAAAACAACCGAAGAAGAACAAGAGAAAATCATAAGAAAATACCTAGATGTTTATCATAAGTAATATTGAAATGTAGATTCAAACGAGCTATGAGGATTCTACTAGATACTAATATCATTATTCACAGAGAAGCATCTACCGTTGTAGACGAAGACATCGGCGTATTATTTAGATGGCTCGACAACCTACACCATACCAAATGTATTCATCCGATAACTATTGAAGAGATAGAAAAGCATCAAGACCCCGAGGTTCGTAAATCTTTCGAAATAAAACTGGCAAACTACAACGTACTTAAAACCAGGGCTCCCATGTCAGAGACAGTTCGCACGATTTTGGAGCCCCGAGACAAGAACCAAAACGACGTGAACGATACAATTATTATCAATGAATTATACTCAGGAAGAGTTGATGCACTAATCACTGAAGATAAGCAATTTCTCAACAAAGCATTGTTGTTAGGCATTTCAGATAGGGTTTTTACGATAGATGCCTTCCTAGAAAAGGTTAATATCGAGAATCCGGACTTGGCAGACTACAAGGTACTTTCAGTACGAAAGTCTTATTTCGGCAAGCTTGACTTATCAGATGAATTCTTTGCTTCCTTCAAAGAAGACTACCCTGGCTATGAACAATGGTTCAACAAAAAGGCAGACGAAACAGTCTACGTCTGTCTCTCCGAAGAAGGCAAGACAATCGCTCTCCTCTATCTAAAGGTAGAGGGTAAAAACGAAGATTACACAGACATAAAACCTCCTCTTCCCCCGAAAAAACGCCTGAAAATTGGCAGTTTCAAAGTGACACTCAATGGTTTTCGCTTAGGAGAAAGATTTCTCAAGATTGTTTTTGACAACGCTATTCGTCTAAAAGTGGATGAGGTATATGTGACGATTTTTGATAAGCGGATTGAGCAGCAGAGTCTCATCAACCTATTAGAAGAATATGGTTTTTACCATCATGGCTTTAATAAAAGCCTAGGAGGAAATGAGCTCGTCTACGTTCGATCCTGTGAAAGATTGGTCAACCGGTCGACACCGAAACTAACATATCCTTTCTTCTCAACAGCAGGGCGAGTTTTCATCGTTCCGATTTACCCAGAGTATCACACCGAGCTATTCCCCGACTCGATTCTGCGAACGGAATCACCAATGGATTTTGTGGAAAACGAACCACACCGGAATGCGATAAGTAAAGTCTATATTTCACGATCAATAGAGAAGAATATCCATCCAGGAGACGTACTCATATTCTATCGTACTGGCGGTTATTATAAGAGCGTAGTGACTACTATTGGCGTAGCCGAAGGTATTATTGATAATATACCGAGCGAAACGGATTTTATACGACTTTGCAGAAAAAGAAGTGTGTTTACTGATGAACAATTGGCAAATCAGTGGAGGTTCAGGAAATCAAACCGGCCATTTATTGTAAATTTTCTGTATGTTTATTCATTTCCAAAGCGCATTAACTTACAGAAGTTAATTGAAATAGGTGTTATACCCAGCGTAAATGATGCACCCAGAGGCTTCACGCTAATCGATATAAAGAAACTTAAAGACATATTGCGGGAGTGTCACGCGGATGCA
>MGML01000060.1:0-2880 GCA_001796415.1 Chloroflexi bacterium RBG_13_46_14 | reverse complement strand
TAAGCCAGAATTTGCATTAAAAATTTTTAATGGGTCTAAAAAATATGAATACAGACGAATCATCTTTAAGCGAAAAGAGATTGAGTCCATAGTTGTTTACGCATCGGATCCAGTTAGACTCATAATTGGAGAATTTGAAATCGGGGGAATACTCCATGAGGAGCCAGAGGAGCTTTGGGCACAGACGTATAGACACGCTGGAATAACCAGGAAAAGATTCATGGAATATTTTGCGGATCAGACCAAAGGATACGCGATAGAAATTAGGAAGGCACGAAAATATGGAACGCCTTTCTCACTTAATGAATTAATGCTATCCCGGCCGCCACAATCATTTAATTACTTATATACTCATCCAATTGATTACTTCCGTAATGCTGAATATACTTCACCTGCGCCAAAAACCTGTACCTTACAATTTTAGACAAATTTAATTAATTAAGAGAAGTAAGTGGTGTCAAAAGAAAGGGGCCAACGACATAAGAAATCTGCCATGAATTGTATTGCTATCTGGTGTACGGGTTCACCTCATGAACACCATAATCCGCAGATAAAGGAATTAGAATGCCACTATAACCTTTGGATGCTAAACAACATCAATCCCAGACAGCACGGAAAACTTGACTGTTTCTTGGATATCGGTGTGATGCTAAGTCACGCGGAAGAATTAAGTCACGTAAACATATTCATACCAGACCAACTTGACAGATCAAATATCCAGGACTTAGGACTAGTGTTTAAAAATAAGACAGAACTAGTATCAGCGGTATTTAACGAAGATTATGGAGTTTTGGTTCGAGCCAAGGAAAAGACTATCGAAGTACTAAGAACTGATGGGTCGATCTCATTCCATATTTATGTGCTCGACCTTTACAATGACGTCTCGTTAAAGAGTCAATTTGGCGGTTCAATAATTAGCATCCAAATCCCCGAACACTTGAAGAATAAGAGACACTACTATCGAATCAGATTGAAATGCTCTTTTGTCGACCATACTGGTTACATTTACACTCCACCTGCCAGTTCTATTCTGGAAGGCGCTTTCTTTCAAACCGAATTGGTAGATCTCCGATTTAACGAAAAGCGTAATTTACCCAGCTCACTTTTAGAGATAATGCGCCAGAATTGCAATGTACTTTTCACAAAGACTCATTTTTTCCTGATGAGAGAAGCCAGTGACGACTATATTTTCTCGCATAAACCGCCTGGCGGCAGACAATTAGAAAAGGAAATATGGAAGGCATATGTGGGAGAGAACTACTCGTTCGAACAGATAACAGCTTATCACTGGAAAGAAGCCACGCCACATGACAGCTTCAATGTATTTGTTAAGTTTAGATCTTTTCACTCCAGTCTAAGAACAATTTTTATTGCCATAGGTGTGATTATCGGTCTGGGCATCATTAGTAGTTTCTTGGGTGATTTTTTGTACTGGCTGATTAATCGTTAATATATAGAACTGAGGGCAGGCGTTTTTACCCCGTGAGTGGCCTTAATCAACGTTTCGTAAGTATTTTATTTTTTCTCAGATCATTAAACCTGAACCAGCTGTCATATGGAACTCGTTTATTATATTGAATTGGCGAACGTATTCTTGTATGCTCGGGTTTGATAGATTGCAAGCATAGCAGTGATTAATGTATACAAAACATATTTGACAGTCTCCATTTCGCATAAAACCCAATTCATATTGATAAATTTGCCGAGTTTCAAGTGGGCCGATTTCATCATGTCGTTTTGCTTTGATCAGGTCTTCTCGTCTTGGATAGAATCCGTATGCGACTTCCCATAATATAGCTCCGTCCCCGTATCGAGAGCATAACCGCGCTTTATCGAAGATGGCTAAATAAGGATTGATGTCATCCTCTAAAGTAAGAAGTTCCAACCCCATCTTTATTAAAAATCGCGCCAAGAGCATTATATAGTTCACCGGGGGTTCAATCCATAATACACCTTTGTATTCGTTAAATATTAAGTTTAATCTTTCTGGCGTCATAGCGAATTGTACATGATCCCAGAAACCCACAGATTGGAGTACAAGACTACTATCGCTGTATTTCGCATATCTATGTTTCTTAGTTTTGATAGATGCTGCGATTCTTTCCAAATTGAAGGGAGGGCTTGCCATAATCGGTTGCTCGATTTTAGAACCGAAATATTGATTGCATGAGTCACATACAAAACCCTTAGGCAAAATGGTGTCGTCGTTGCCCATCGACTCGGGAATGGGATGCTCAACGCGTTCGAATGGGCCCTGCGTCGTACCGCAGAACAGGCATTTAAAAGGAGGCGCTCTCATGATAAATATTCTATCTTTAAGTTACTCGTGGCGGTGGTCTTGTTTCCAGGTCTGCGCCCGGTGCATCACGCCGCGGGCGTCGGTCAGGGAAACTTCAGTGTATTGCGGGCCAGCGAGCATGACGGCAATCTCTTTGGTGCGTTCCTCGCCTTCAAGAGGCTGAAGCATGCTGACAGTCCGAGCGCCTGACTCTTCTTTGTGAACATTGTAATGGGCATCGGCATAGGCAGCGATCTGGGGAAGATGCGTGACGCAAATCACCTGGCGATTCTGAGCTAGTGTCCAGAGCTTCTTGCCTATTATTTCGCCGCTACGTCCACCCACACCGATGTCTATCTCGTCGAAAATGAGAATAGGGATACTATCAACCTCCGACAGAGCACATTTCAGCGCCAGCGTAAAACGGGAGATTTCACCCGTAGAAGCAATTTTGGTTATGGGCTTGACAGGCTCCCCGGGATTGGTCGAAGCCATGAACTCAACCACATCAACTCCCTCGCTGTTAAAGGCGTAAGTTTTTTCGTCAGGCAGCGGAATACCGTCTTCGGCTTGCTCCCGGGTCAGGGACACCTCGAATTCAA
>MGML01000059.1:8066-8345 GCA_001796415.1 Chloroflexi bacterium RBG_13_46_14 | reverse complement strand
TCTGGAAATGATAACAGCGTTCGACCTGATCCCTTACAGGATTTTTGGAGATATGGACGAACCGATTACCGATGCGGATGATTATATGCCCGCGATTGTGTGCCCTTTTCTTCGCAGTATTCTGGACCTGGGATTGAAAGGCAGATATGATTTTCTGGATGGAGTGGTGATGGCACATATCTGTGATGTCGGGGCCAGGACAGCTCATTTGTGGGATGTCTCTGTAAAGACTCCGTATTCCCACTTTCTTGACATACCACATACCAACCGCGAGAATTC
>MGML01000059.1:7879-8009 GCA_001796415.1 Chloroflexi bacterium RBG_13_46_14 | reverse complement strand
CAGAACGCAGATGTCCCTGGATAAGCTTAGAGAATCCATAAAAAAACATAACGAGCAGCGAAGGCTGGTAAGGGAACTGTACGACCTTAAAAAATCAGACCCACCTCTCATATCGGGAACAGAGACACTC
>MGML01000059.1:6955-7818 GCA_001796415.1 Chloroflexi bacterium RBG_13_46_14 | reverse complement strand
TAATTACCGGGATCAGAGAGCGTGAGAATCCTGTACCGGAGAAACCTGCCCGGCTGCTGGTCTGGGGTCCGGTAATCGACGACGTAGCCTTTATCGAGATGATCGAAAGCCTTGATGCAAATGTAGTCATGGATGACACCTGTGTGGGCAGTCGAGCCTTCTTTGCCGATGTTCCTCTCACTGACGACCCTCTGGACGGGCTGGCATATCACTACCTGGAGAACCTTAAATGTCCCCGTACGTTACGCGACTCAAACGTTAACGGAACGACGATAGGCTATAACGCGGATCTGGAGGCAAGGTTCGGCTATATAGGCGACTTTGCCAGGGACTGGAATGTTAATGGGGTGATACTCCAGGCGGTGCGATACTGTGACAGCCATGGTTACGAAGTACCTCAGATAAAAGATTATCTTGACAGTATCGGGTTGCCGAATATATACCTGGAGCATGATTACAGCAAGGCCGCCCTCGGTCCCCTGATGACCAGGATTCAGGCTTTTACCGAGATTATCGGCTAGATACTATTACATTCAGCCGGAAGAGAGGTAAGACAATTCACTATTTTGCCGGGATCGACCTGGGTTCCACCATGACCAAACTGGTGGTCATGGATGAAGAAGAGAAGGTCCACGCCAGCGTAATACGTCATACCGGCGCTGAGCACCGGCGTTTAGCCAACCAGGTAATGGAGGATGCGCTTGAGCAGGCTGGTCTCTCTATCGATGAAATAACATACGTAATAGCAACCGGCTATGGCAGGATCAATGTCCCCTTTGCCGACCGCCAGATAACGGAACTTACCTGCCACACCCGGGGTGTATCGAGTATTCTGCCTTCAGTCAGGCTGGCTATAGATATCG
>MGML01000059.1:5100-6939 GCA_001796415.1 Chloroflexi bacterium RBG_13_46_14 | reverse complement strand
AGGTTTGAAGATCAAAGACGGAAAACTGGTCGATTTTGTGATGAATGACAGGTGCGCGGCAGGGACCGGCCGATTTCTGGAGGTATTCTCTTCTACCCTTGGTCTTAATATCGAAGACCTGGGCGATATATCTTTAAAATCGACTCATAAAGTCTCCATCAGCAGCACCTGCACGATTTTTGCCCGGCAGGAAGTAATAGCCCATATATCCGCCGGAGTACCGATAGAAGATATTGTCGCCGGACTCCATGACGCCGTGGCAGGTCGCGTATCCAGGATGGTACAAAAACTGAAGGTAGAGCCTGATATAGTATTTACAGGAGGAGTAGCGAAGAACGCCGGTGTTGTCAGGGCACTGGAGGAACACCTGGGATATAAGGTCTTCGTTCCTGAAGAGCCGTTATTAACAGGCGCGGCAGGAGCTGCGTTGCTGGCAAAAGATATATACATGAAAGCGCTGGCTGAAGGTAAACCTGTTAAGACCGTAAAGAGACACCTGGGAGAAGCCACTTTTTTCAGTGAGGAGAAGTGAAATGGCCCGGTTTATGGGCATCGATATAGGCTCGTGTACCAGTAAGGGCGTTATTACTGAAGACGGAACACTTTCCGTCTACCATATCATGCAATCCGGTATCAACTACAGGCAGACTGCCCTGACATTGAGGAAAGAACTCCTGAAAAAGGCGGACCTGGCACAGGAGGAAATAACCGGTACGGTAACGACGGGTCATGGCGGTGGTGATATCACTTTTGGTGACTGGCAGGTAACTGATATGCGTTGCTGCGCGAGAGGGATAAACCGCATCTTCCCGGAAGCGAGGACGGTTATCGATGTTCAAGGACAGTTCACCCAGATAATCAGGATCAGTGAAAAAGGACAGGTGGTCAACTTCGTGGTCAGTGAAAAATGTGCCGCCGGAAGCGGGAGTTTTCTCGATATAGTCGCCAACGTTCTCCAGATAGAACTCGATGAAGTGGGTCCACTGTCGCTAAAATCCGAAAACCCCGTTGCCTTTACCACGGGATGCGCTGTTTTCGGTGAATCGGAAGCCGTTTCGCGAGTTGCGGAAGGCGCTTTGAAGGAAGATATTCTGGCCGGTATCCATAAAGCGCTGGCCGGTAAGATAGCGTCGCTTGTTGACAGGGTCGGCCTGGAGGAAAAGTGTGTTATCAGCGGCGGCGGCGGCCTGAATATCGGGCTGATAAAAAAGATCGAGGCAAGTCTTGGAGTTGCTTTACTGGTACCTCCGCAACCTCAAATTGTTAACGCCTATGGCGCGGCGATAATAGCCGAGGAAGAATTTAACAAAGGGAGATGATTAACATGTCAGGCATCCTTGAAGGTATTAAAGTGTTATCCATGGGACAGATAGTAGCCATACCTGCGGCAAGTTCGACTATGGCTGACTGGGGGGCCGATGTTATCAAACTTGAAGCTCTAACCGGCGAAATGCACCGGGGACTGAAAAGAGCGCAGAGTATAGATACCGGTAAGATCAACTGGGTTATGCAGGTGTTGAACCGTAATAAGAAGGCAATGGCGCTGGACCTGACAAAGGAGCCAGCCAGAGAGATCGTCTACAGGCTGATCGAAAAAATGGACGTTTTCATGTCAAACTATAAACGCAGCTCGGTGAAAAACCTAAAACTGGACTACGAAACTCTTCATAAGATCAATCCCCGGCTTATCTACGCCTTCGTCAGCGGTTACGGAGCGGAGGGACCGGATAGGGATGAAAGAGGCTATGATTTCACGGCGGGATGGGCACGTTCCGGGATGATGCACCTGATTGGCGAACCGGGTACTCCTCCCGCTCCGCAGCGGGTCGGTATGATAGA
>MGML01000059.1:3350-4592 GCA_001796415.1 Chloroflexi bacterium RBG_13_46_14 | reverse complement strand
AATTAGTAGGGTATCATTTTGAATTTTTCAAATATTTACAGCAATAGTTTCGTTTAACTCATCAGGTATGATATAATTCAGTTATGCAAAATATTCAGAAAAACAAACTTTTTAGGATACTGGAAATGTATCCTCTCTTTTCAAACGTGTTCGGTCCTTCTTTACAAATGCGTATTGACAAGCCTTATTGGTTCGAGAATAGATTTATTCAATACATCCTACGTGACAATGATTGGATAGAAGAACAAGAAGAGCTTATGAAAAACTCAGATATCGAAAAAGTGGAGAACTGGAATAGAATTTTCAGTGATCTAAATGCGGCTTCCCCTTACTATGACCTAGAAATATTTGATACACTTGCGGAGGTTAGATTGATTCACTGGGCAAGAGAGAATGGCTATACAGACATAGGAAAGATAATTCCTTCTAATGAACCAACTCCCGATTTTAGAATGAACAAGAATGGGGAAGTAATTATTGCAGAAGTGAAGCATTCCCGTTGGAGAGATTATCTCCCTGACTTTATCGAAGACAGACTTAACGGATTAATCCTCGAAACAGGGTATCTTTCTAGATTTGGTATCTCTGTTTATACTAGTGACATGTATGGACAGATGCGTGAATTTTTTCTGGAGACTCGTAGAGGGTGTGAACTTGGATATCGAGATGTTATCAGAGAAGAATTAACAGAAGAATGGCTCAAGCAAATGGAATGTAACCTTGACAAGAACCCTAATTTTTATAAAGAGATTATCCTTAACCTCTTTATTATGCAACGAGATGATTTCCCGGGGGTAAGGGTAGGGCTATTTGGTCCACTCAAGAATGAAAAAGATGCCGCTAAATTAATGCTCAAAAAGCTCTGCGGAAACTTGATGAAAGCCCTAAAACAAATCGAATCTTTTATTGACGCTAATAGTACTATAGATATTTACTCACGAGCTTTGGTCTTTCTCTCAGGAACAGACTCATGGAGCAAAGAATGGGATAATATGTGGGAGATGTTAGAACATAACGAAGGTACTGTCTGGGAAAAAGTGAAGGCTATCAACCATAAGGCCAGCGAGATGACTAGATTACCCTTTGAACTTATAGTGGGAAAAGACAAGAAAGAACCCACTACGATTGCCGGTCGCCCAGCAACAAAAAGACTGCTAGAATATATATCTTTTCCGTGGAGTCTTGCAGAACTAGAGAATATGTAAAAACGGAAAATTGGTCACCATTTATTATTTAGTTAGG
>MGML01000059.1:3191-3340 GCA_001796415.1 Chloroflexi bacterium RBG_13_46_14 | reverse complement strand
CAAAATTACTCTATCCTGTTTTATAATAATTAATGAAATGAAACACAGGTTTTTTACCGTATTATTATCAACATTCGTTGTTCTGTCTGGCTGTTCTCAATCTCCGGTGGCTACACCGATGTTACCTGCGGCAACTGAACCTGCGCCTA
>MGML01000059.1:2576-3135 GCA_001796415.1 Chloroflexi bacterium RBG_13_46_14 | reverse complement strand
GTTGTCCAAATCATTACAGACGGAGGAAGCGGTTCCGGTATAGTCATAGATACTACTGGTCGCGTGTTGACGAATAACCATGTTGTTGAGAAAGCATCGTCTGCCACTATCGTTTTCAAGGACGGTCGAAAAGTAGACGCCAAAATAGCCAGTAGAGATTGGGTTTTAGACTTGGCAATTTTAGAGATAGCAAATGGTAATTTTGTAGCTGCTACCCTCGGTGATTCTAATAAAACTCAGCTTGGCGAAGAAGTGGTTGCCCTAGGCTTCCCCTCTGGTTTGGGTGGCAGCGTCACCATAACTAAAGGAATAATCTCGGCTTTCCGCAATCCTTATTTACAGACTGATGCAGCAGTCAATCCTGGCAGCAGTGGCGGTCCTTTGGTAAATATATATGGAGAGATAATCGGCATAGTTACCTTCAAGCCACGATTAAATGAGGGTGAACCTGCTGAAGGTATTGGTTTCGCCATTGCTATAAATGAAGTCAAGCAAAGTCTCTCTAACCTGATTAATTTATCATCTCAAGGGGCGGGTAGCTTAGCAATGCCACCATTAA
>MGML01000059.1:334-2540 GCA_001796415.1 Chloroflexi bacterium RBG_13_46_14 | reverse complement strand
TTGATAGTGTGAGTAACGTTCACTATGTCTATTCAGAGTCGGCGAAGGCTGGCGTTAAACCTACGCTAAAATATTCAGTAAAACAAGCAGGGGCGAGTTGGACAACACATGAAATGATTGCTGAAGGCTCAAAGCCCTGGGGTGGTGCGGTCGCATCTCAAGTGCTAGTGAATAATCTCGTGGTCGACCAAAGTGATACGGTACACCTTATCTGGTGTAAAGAGGATTCTACGCAGCGCCACGTATATGATTTATTTCATAGTTCCAAGCCATCGGATAAAGGATGGTCCGTACCTGTAAATATATCCAAAGGTCGTCCTTTTAATTTTTCAAGCTTAGCGGTGGACAGTAAAGACACTTTGCATCTGGTACGTCTGGAAGCTAACATTATGGGTTTTACGAGGACGCCGGGCATTGAGTATATATATAAACCAAATCAAGGCGAATGGTCTGAACCAGTGACTATCCCAAACACGGATGAGGTTCCTGGCAACACCGCATTAACCCTAAATTGTGACAGTAAGGATAAATTATATTTGACTTACTATCACCAAGGCAGCGTCTATCTAAGTGAGAAGGCTAGTAACTTCCCTTGGACTTTGCCTGAATGTATCTCAAATCCCAGCGAGCAATGCGCTTCTCCTAATTTTGTCATAGACCATGAAAATATAGTGCATCTAGTCTGGCAGGAGCAACCCGGGAGAATTGTCTATCGTTCCCAGGGAGCGAATGGCGCATGGTCTCCGCAGGAATATCTTTCTGGTACCGACCACATATGTAACACATGGAAACTCACCATGGGTACTAACGGCACAGTCTACGCGGCTTGGACACAGCGGCCAAATGTAGAAGACAAAGGGGCATCCCTCTTTGTGCAATGGAAAACAAGTGATGGTTCTTGGTCACCTCTATATTTCGTATATGAGGGACGTGGTCGGTTTCTGTGGCTAAAATCATTCGCCATTGATGGATACGGTACAATTCATATGCTGGTAGTTGATGAGATGAAACCCGGCGAACATATTAGTCGGTATATCACTTGTCAACCTCATTAAACAGCTCTCAAGCCAGATAGAAGGTTATCCTACAGTGCCTTTGCTATTAGTCTTTTCGGACCAAGATTCGACAAGCTCACCATGAGCGGACAGGATAGTATTATACCGCTTGTCCTGAGCTTGTCGAAGGATGAGCGGATTATTCAAGGTTTTCCTCTAACACCATCCATATTTTTTAACCGTCTCCACCATAGCCCTGACATTTTCCGGCTATAGTTTTGTGAAAATAAATGACAATATCTGGACAGTTGAAGAAATCGTAAATTTAATCAATAATGAATAATCCAATATATGTGGAGGAGTAATATGTCGGATATTATAATGGCTTATGTTGATTACGAAAATATACGATGGCGTTTCCAAGATTACGTTGAATATATTACACTCGACGATATCATTAATGCTTTTCGTGCTTTAGGTAGTGAATTAGGTGAATTAAGACAAACTTTTTTTTATGGAGACTGGACCAGGCGACCACAAGACTCAAGACCAATTGAAGAGCGGGGCTGTCGTGCTATCACAGTTCTTTCTAAAAGGGGTGGTGGAGATCGAAGTGACCAATCTATGTCTTTTGGTATTTATGACCAGGTTAGAGACAATCCTGAGGTAACTGGATTTCTTATTGGAGCTGGAGATGCGGATTATAAAGAAATTATCCTTAGATGTAGAGAGCGAGGAAAACGTGTTTATGTGCTTTGTTTTGGTAAATCTGCTTCACGTGAATTATTAACTATGACTGATGGATTTTATCCATTAGAAGTCAGATTAAATCTAACGGAAAAAGATACTCAAAAACTACCATCTCCTGAAGTCACAGATTTACCGGTTAAACAACATCTGCTAATTCAAAAACTTGATAGCTTAGAAAAAGCCCTTCCGTATGTTGTCCGTTTTTATTTCATCAAGTTAATGGTACCGATGAGTCATTTTGGAGAAACGATTACAGAAGCGGAACAATTTTTAGATCAAGGGTTAACACAAGGGTATATTGAAGAATACTCGATAGATAATCCGAGAATCCCTGGAAAACAGATAAAATGTTTGAAATTAAAGAGGGAGACAAATATTGTGCAAGAAGCACTAACCCCGAAATAGTGAAATGGCAGAGCACAAAAGCCCTGCCATTTCCTAACCTAGCACAACATAACGCG
>MGML01000059.1:0-276 GCA_001796415.1 Chloroflexi bacterium RBG_13_46_14 | reverse complement strand
ACAGATGAGCCAAATGGACAAGGCTAATAGTCTCCTGGCACAGTATAATAAAAAATCCTGTTCAAGAAAGCAACTTCCTGTGGTTCATATAATAAACACAATAAAACTCAGTCTTCCGCTCATTCTTCGACAGGCTCAGGATGAGCGGGATATTCTTAATATATCCGAAACACCATGTTAATACCCTCCGTACTCCTTAACCGTTTCCACCATGGTTTTAACATTCTCGGGTTTGGCGTAGTCCATTGAAGAAGTCGGAAACACAATGAGACCGCC
>MGML01000058.1:7816-12284 GCA_001796415.1 Chloroflexi bacterium RBG_13_46_14 | reverse complement strand
CTAATCCGACTTACCTTATCCTGTAAAGGGAGAAACGGTATATGCCAACGTATACCGACCCCTTAATATTTTTATAACATTTAGTATGATAAAATGAAGATATGAAAAAGATAAGTGTTTTATTAGTATCAGTCATATTGATCCTGTCCCTGGTCTTCGGTACCGGGTGTTCGATCATCGCCAGCGAGGTGGCTGAGGAACAAACCCCTGCCGTTGAAAACACAACCGACATCGAACCCGGAGAGGTAGTTATTCCCACATCTTCACAATTGCAGGTACTGCCCAGTATTGCCGATGTCGTAGCTGCTGTCAAACCATCTGTCGTCGCGATAAACACCGAGATAACGATTACGGATTTCTTCAACCGTCAAAGCACCCAGGAAGCAGCCGGTTCAGGCTGGATAATATCCGAAGACGGTTATATCGTCACCAGTAACCACGTGGTCGCAGACGCGGAAGGCATTACCGTTGTACTCGACGACGGTCAGGTATATGATGCTGAAATAGCAGGTACCGATCCCCTGACCGATCTTGCAGTTATTAAGATAGAAGCTGACAATCTTCCGGCCGCACAGATAGGTGATTCATCGAGACTGAGAATCGGCGACTGGGTAGTAGCAATCGGAAATTCACTCGGACTGGGAATCAGGGCTACCCAGGGAATAGTCAGCAGGACGGATGTTTCTCTCCAGATTGACGCCAGCCAGGTATTGTACGGTCTAATCGAGACAGACGCTGCTATCAATCCCGGCAACAGCGGAGGTCCGCTGGTAAATCTGGCCGGAGAAGTTATCGGTATTAACAGCGTCAAGCAGGTCCAGGTAGAAGTTGAAGGAGTCGGCTACGCAATCAGTACCGAAGAAGCTGTTCCGATTATCGAACAATTGATAAACGATGGAGAAGCTTCTCACCCTTATCTCGGCGTCAGTCTCTATCCTGTAGACCAGTATGTCATATCAAACTTCGGTCTCACAATCGATCACGGAGTTTTTGTAGTAAGTGTTGGAGATACCAGCCCGGCTGCGAAAGCCGGACTAAAACCTCAGGATGTAATCCTCAGTTTCAACGGCCAGGAAGTCAATACCATGGATGACCTGGTTATCGGAATCCGCTCAGCCAAAATAGGCCAGGAAGTTGAGATCGTTTACTGGCGTGGCGGTGAAGAAATCACTACCACCGCAACTCTGGTAAAAAGACCGACCACACCTTAACGAAAATGTTTGAAGGTAATCCCTTTACTCCATTACGCCGAAAATGAGCTACTGTGTCATTCTGAGTCCGCCTTCGGCGGATGACAGCCCATCATTATCCGGATTCCGCCAGCATACCCTGGTATCATACTTTATGGTGAGTCTTGTAAAGCCACTGGATACCGATTTTCATCGGTATGGTTACTGGAAATCCAGTTACCGTACAGACTATCCGAGTTTCTTGACGCCAAGCAACACCTCATGACCGCTTAATTTGAATGTTTCCTGGTAATCGACTTCAGCAGGCAAGCCTTCTGTTAATTGTCGTGAAAGTGTTTCCTGCCTGATATAGTCGGCGGTCGTATCTGCAGTCATTACGCCACGAACATATTCATCGGCTTCATAGTATGTTTCAATATGGTCGGCGATATCGAATCCGGCTGAGCGGCGCATAGTCTGCAATCGATGGACGATTTCGCGCGCCATTCCCTCTGCTTCAAGTTCCGGGGTTAACTCTGTATAAATTGCCGAATTAACATTTCCTTCGGCTACAACAGCATAATTTCCCTGACCGTCAAGTTCTTCTATCTCCTTGAAGGCTCTTACTTCCACCGACTTCACGTTCAATTCATCAAGAATCATCTGCATTATCGAATCATTCTCAAGAGCGCGTTTTTCTCGTTCGGTTCCCACACCTATATAGTTGACAGACAGGGGTTGCCTGACCTTGATACCGGCCTGGCTCCTGGCCGCACGCCCAAGACTGGACACCTTCATAGCCAGTTTGTTAGCCTCAGATAGCTGAGCGTCTATCTTGCTCTTATCGGCCACAGGGAAATCAGCGAGATGAACGCTTTCAGGATTATCTCCGCCAACTGAACCTGCCAGATTCTGATACAGCTCTTCGGCCAGGAAAGGAGTAAATGGAGCCATCAGCTTGATAAGTGTCACCAGACATTCATAAAGAGTATTGTACGCAGAAAGTTTATCGGTATCATTCTCACTCTTCCAGAACCGTCTCCTGCTCCTGCGGACATACCAGTTCGAGAGTTCATCGATAAATTCCGCTATCTGCCAGGCTCCGGTGCGCGGATCATAGTTATCCAAGGCATTATCGACATCCAGGATCAACTGATTCAATTCCGACAGTATCCACCGGTCGAGTTCGGACTTAGTCTCTCCTGTTACCTTCTGACCGGGAGCATACTCGTCGATGTTGGCATAGGTAACGAAAAACGAATATACATTCCACAGGGTCATGAAAACACGCCTCGATATCTCGGCTATCGCTTTTTCGTCGAAACGCATGGAACTACCCATCGGAACTGCTGTGTAAATATACCACCTGAGCGCATCAGCGCCATATTTATCCAGCATATCCTGGAGGCTGACCACGTTGCCCCTGGTCTTACTCATTTTCTGGCCCTTGGTATCCTGTATATGGCCGTGACATATCACGTTCCTGTATGAAGGCGTATCGAACAATAATGTCGATATGGCATGAAGACTGTAGAACCAGCCCCGCGTCTGGTCGATTGCTTCACAGATAAAATCGGCAGGAAATCCGCCGTCATCAAGCAGTGTCTTGTTCTCAAAAGGATAATGCGACTGCGCTACAGGCATTGCGCCGGAATCGAACCAGCAGTCGATTACCTCCGGGACCCGTTTCATGGTTCCGCCGCATTCCGAACAGGTGAAAGTGATTTCATCAACGAAAGGCCGGTGCATATCGAGCGGTTCGTCGAACCTGGTTACTCCGGGGCGACTTTTCAGGTCTTCGATACCGCCGATACACTCCATTGCTTTGCAGGCAGGATGAGTGCATCGCCAGACCGGTAATGGCGTACCCCAGTACCGTTCTCTCGATAGTGCCCAGTCAACGTTGTTCTCCAGCCAGTCTCCGAATCGTCCGTACTGGATATAATCCGGATACCACTTAATCTCCCGGTTGCCGGATATCAGCCTTTCTTTTACTTCGGTTGTCTTTATGTACCAGGTCTGCTTGGCATAGTAAAGCAAAGGAGAATCACATCTCCAGCAGAATGGATAGGTATGTTTTATCGTCTCCGCCCTGTAGAGAAGGCCCTTCTTTTTAAGGTGTTCCAGAATTAAGGGATCGGCTTCCTTGACGAACTTGCCGCCGCCAGGAATTTCCGTCATGGACA
Organism: Chloroflexi bacterium RBG_13_46_14; assembly: GCA_001796415.1. The sequence continues at coordinate 8,929 of MGML01000058.1, read as the reverse complement.
TGGACGGCATAAGCGAGACCGGAGTTGTTCCACCTCTGCTTTTCTGGGCGTATTCCCTGGCAGCCGGTGTTGAACTGATCACCATACCGGTAGTGATTGTTCCATTAAGCTTTACCGTATTTACCAGGGGCAGATTCTCTTTCTCGCCTACCTCGTAGTCGATTTCTCCGTAGGCGGGTGCAATATGAACGATTCCGGTACCCTCATCCATCGAAACAAAATCGCCGGCAACAATACGATAAGCCTTGACATCGTCAGGAGCATACTGGATATTTATCTCGAATAACGGGGTGTAGTGTATTCCTACCAGTTCTTCACCCTGCAGCTTTTCCACAATCTTGTATTCATCGGTTACCGATACTCCCAGTAATGAAGAAGCCATGACAAGATATTCGTTTTCAAGTTCAGCTACCGCATATTCCGCGTCGGGTGCTACCGCCAGGGCGACATTACCGGGCAGCGTCCAGGGAGTGGTCGTCCAGGCAAGGAAATAGGCCGGTTTATCGGATGATCCCAACAATTCGGCAAGCCTGCCCTCTCCCAGTGAGGACTGGACGATTCTGAACTTTATGTAAATCGAAGGATCTTCGGTATCGTCTTTATAACCCTGGGCAACCTCGTGAGAACTGAGAGAAGTCTCGCACCTTGGGCAATGGGGAGTAACCCTGTGTCCCTGATAGATAAGACCTTTATCCCACATTTCTTTGAGAGCCCACCAGCAGGTCTCGATGTAACTGTTTTTCATGGTTACATAGGCATTTTTCATATCGACCCAGTAACCGATACGCTCCGTCATCTTCTCGAATTCTTTAATATACCCGAGAACGCTTTCACGACAGAGAGCATTAAATTCTTTGATTCCGTATTCCTCGATCTGGGCTTTTCCTGAAAATCCCAGTTTCTTCTCCACTTCGAGTTCGACCGGCAGGCCGTGGGTATCCCAGCCGCCGATACGTGGGGTATGATAACCTTTCATTGCCTTATAGCGCGGAAAAACATCCTTGATTGCGCGGGGCATGGCAAAATGGAGTCCAGGACTGGCATTTGTTGTAGGCGGCCCTTCGTACATTACGAAGGCAGGCTTTCCCTCGCGGTTGTCCACACTCTTCTGGA
>MGML01000058.1:7496-7773 GCA_001796415.1 Chloroflexi bacterium RBG_13_46_14 | reverse complement strand
CTGGGGAAAACTTACTCTGCTGTTTACCGGTTTGAACATGCTCTACCTCTCTATAAAAAAATCCCGTCCCTCTCAAGGGACGGGATAAATATCACCCGCGGTACCACCCAAATTTCCCCCGGAAACACCGGGAGACACTCATTAATGGCACATAAGAATGCCCCGTCACTGATAACGGTCGACGAACCCGGTCAAGCCTACAAGTCCCTTATCGGGACATTCAGTTGACGGCTCAGGAGTGATTTTCCGGAAGGCGTCCACATCTGCTTTCACCCTA
>MGML01000058.1:0-7330 GCA_001796415.1 Chloroflexi bacterium RBG_13_46_14 | reverse complement strand
CTGGAGACAGGACAGAGTCTGACCTCTCCGACCGATAAGAATTCCGAGCTCATCACCTTCGATATTAAATGATATCGACTCGGTAGGTTCTTCATCTTCATTTACCTGCGGTGGTTGTAGAACAGCCGAACCATCTACCCCCAGGAGACCGAGAAGCTCGTTGATCGTGTTCTGTATATATTCGGTTATATCTTCATCCGGAGCAGGAGTAATCGGAGTTACCCTGACAACAGCTTCATCACCACCCAGCCCGAGTATACCGGGCTTACCTTCGCTTATTACGTCGACTTCTACCTCCTCCCGCCTTACGCCTAATTGACTGATAGCTTGTTGAATAGCTTCCTCCACTGTCTTCGCTCTCGCTTCCAGACTCTCCATCTTCTATTCTCTCTTCCTGGGCGGGACTCGATTCGATCACGATATCGGCGCTTGTATCATCCGCCGACAGGGTCCTTTTCTGCTTGGGAACCCGCCCCTGGTTTTTCTTTGTGTCAGGACCTTTACCGCTGGTACCACCTCCGCGGAAAGGCAAAGTAAGCCCTCCCCAACCGGTACTGAAATACTGCATTATAATCCGGATTATTGTCGAAGTCACCCAGTATACTGCCAGACCACTGGGCAGCGACAAACAGAGGAACCCGAACATCAGCGGCATCATCCAGAGCATCATCTGTCCCTGTGCTGCCTGCTGAGGATCGGCGCCGGGATTGGTCGTCATCTTCTGCTGTACCCACATGGAAACACCAACAAGAATCGCCATAAACATATCGGGGTTTGCAAGGTTCAACCACAGGAAGTGACTGTTAAGCGGTATCTGTGAAAATACCGGCCAGGATGTGTATAACCGCTGGGACAGGTCCATAAAGCCTTCCGGTGCCGTGGCCAGCAACCGTATAACGGACTGATAGAGAGCTATCCATACCGGCATCTGTACCAGCATCGGCAGCAGGCATCCTGCAGGGCTTACACCCGATTCCTTCATCAGCCTCATCTGCTCCTGGGCTGCCTTCTGCTTATCTTTGGCGTATTTCTTTCGCACCTCGGCAATCTCTGCCTGCATCGCCTGCATGGCTTTAGTTGCCTTTAACTGCCTCTGAGTAAGCGGATACATCAGCAGGTTGACAACAACAGTAAGAACCATTATCGCCAGACCGAAACTGCCGACCAGGTAGTCGGACAGCATGATGAGTATATTAATAACCGGATTCAGTATTATCAGATCCCAGATGGATCCTATCCATTCCAAGAGTATCTACCTCACTCACTTAATATATATTTCGCGTTTCGCCCCTGTCTTAGCATCGACTTCGTGAAGCGTATCAAGATTAGTATGAACATAAACTTTGCCGTCTCCGGCGATTAGAGGAGCGAATATCATTTCTTCGAGATTAACTAGGTCTTTATATCCCGTACCGGTAATATCGATTCCGTATATCACGCCGTCCTGGGTAGCCGCTACGAGTACATCATCGATAAGAACCGGTGATGATGATACCGGACTTTCCAGATCATAGTCAGATTTCTTTTTACCGTTCGCAGTATCGATTATATAAATTTTACCATCCAGACAGGGAGCAAATATCGCTCCGTTGTAAATTACCGGAGTAGCCCAGAACCAGTTGTCAGCCGAATATTTCCACTTCAGACTTCCGGTAGCTGCGTTAAGTGCGTACAGACTCCTGTCGAAAGAACTGAAATAGACCGTATTACCGTCGACTACCGGAGTGGATACAATAGCACCCTCCGTCTCGAATTCCCACTTGATACTGCCGTCTGCAGTATCGAGCGCGTAGAATTTCTTGTCGAAACAACCGATATACAGCGTGTCATTCATTATAGCGGGAGTCGACCATACTTTATCGGGAAGCTCTATTTCCCATTCCTTATATCCGTCAGTTGCGTCCAGCGCGAATACTCTATTATTCGCCGAGCCGAAGTATAATTTGCCATTGTTATAAATAATGCTACCAATAATGGATCCACCGACATTATCCTGTCGGGGATAAACCCATCGAGGTTCCTGTCTTATTTCACTGCGACTGAAAGCATATACTTTTCCGTTATAACCGCCGACACAGACAAGATCATCCGCTATCATCGGAGAACTGTATATAGCTATCGCGGATGAACCCTGCGCACAGCTGAGAAATCCGCTTGAAGGTTCCTGTGTCTCGAGAGGAATCGATATTATCAGTCGACCATCCGTGGCATTAACAGATACAAGATTGCCTTCCATCGATCCGGTATAGATAACGCCGTCTTCCACCACACCTCCAGCCCATCCTCTGGCAACCGCTCCGCGGGTCGCAGAGCATCCCGGAAGAGCTATCACGACAGCAAAAAGAGTAAGAATTAAAAATGCTATCTTATATACCGGTCTGATTTTTTTTAGTTTATGCATATATTTCTACTGTTCAGAGTGCGGTTTACGGTACAGGATCGTAACCGCCGGGATGAAAAGGATGGCAGTGGGATATCCTCCTGCAACCCAGCCACACTCCTTTAAACAGCCCATATTTTTTTACCGCTTCATAAGTATATTGTGAACATGTAGGAATAAATCGGCAGGAAGGCGGCAGCACGCGGGAAATGGTCGTCTGATAAATCCTTATCATACCCATGGCAATTAGCTTCATACCCTAGACTGCCTGATGTTTCCTGTTACAATATTCCGGTTCTATTAACATCCGATCTACAATCGATTTACTGTTTCATACCCTTTCAAGTATATCAGCTTTCGTTAATAATATTTCGACTGACTTCTTCAAACTGCTGAAACTTGCCTCAGCTGCTGCCGGTCTGAGAATATATACAATATCCCAACCTGGCTTAAAAGACCCCATCCTGTTGATTTCTCGTAAACGCCGCTTAAGTCTGTTTCTTGTTACTGCATTACCGACTTTCTTACTGACCGATACACCGTATCGAGAGTGATCAAGATTATTTGGTAAGGTTCTCAATACTATGAGTTCAGATGGATACGACTTGCCTTTTCCGTAGACCTCCGCATATTGCCGTGGCCTGGTTATGCGTTCTTCTCTCTTCATCATTCCCTCTCTCGGGTTTCGATGCAAGAGTAATGTTCGCATCAAACTACTGTCAGCCGCTTACGACCCTTCAGTCGCCTGGCAGCAAGTACAGCCCGACCACCCCTGGAACTCATCCTTTTAAGAAAGCCGTGTTCACGCTTTCGTGGTATCTTCTTCGGTTGATAGGTTCTTTTTGGCATTCTAACCCCTTATCACAAAATAAATGGCAAAATCGAGAGTAAGAGAACGATTACTCCGCCGTCGCCGCTATTTTCGATAACGCCGCTGCAGCGCTAACTTTACGCATATGAGCCGGTACATAAGGCAACAGCGCCAGGTGCCGGGCCCGTTTTATAGCTACAGCCAGGCGACGTTGGTGTTTGGCACAGGTACCGCTTCTGCGACGCGGCACGATTTTGGCTCTATCGGATACAAAACTGCGTAACTTATCAGAGTCTTTGTAATTTATTACCGCTGATTTATCAGCGCAGAAGACACATACTTTTCGCTTCGGCGCGTATCTCGGTCTGCTCCACTTTGTACTTTTAATATCTCCGGTCGGTTTTTTTCTTGCCACTTGTTATATCTCCAAATTTTAAGGTTATTTATATCCCTAAAAGGGAATATCATCCGGTTCTATATCATCCATGCCAGGCTCAATGCTTTTTTCCTCATTAAAATGAGCCGATGCCTGCCTGTCCAGGAAACTAACTCTATCGGCAACTATTTCATTACGATACCGTTTCTGTCCGTCCTGGCCTTCCCAGCTATGAGTCCTTAATCTGCCTTCAACGTATACCAGCCTTCCTTTTGACAGAAACTGGTTACACTGTTCAGCAAGCCTTCCCCATGTTACTACGGTAAACCATTCCGTCTCTTCTCTGCGTTCACCTTCGGACGTGGTATATCTCCTGTTTGTGGCGGCGCTGAATGAAGTTACCGGTCTGCCGTTAGGGGTGAAACGCATTTCAGGCTCACTGCCGAGGTTACCGATGATTATTATTCTATTTACGCTAACCATTCTTTCAAAGCTCCTTTTGTTCTCCCCAAGCACACGGGAGAAACGGACTTTCTCCCGATTATCTATTCCATGCTTATCAGCAGATGCCGTAGAACTTCTTCAGAAATCCGCAGGTTATTCTCCAGTTCTCTCCCATCCAGGGGTTTCATCTTGAACTGAAGTAAAACGTAGTATCCTTCTATGAAATGCTTTATGGGATAAGCCAGTTTTCTCTTGCCCCACCTCTGCAGATCGGAAACCGCACCCCCCCTGCTGGTTACATAGCGGCTGATACTCTCAATCAAAGCTTCCAGTTTTTCTTCAGATGTTTCCGGAGTGATAACGACGGTTAACTCGTAGTCGCGCAGTCCAAGTTCCTCTTGCGTTAATGTATTGTCAGACACATTCCCTCTTCTACAAAAATACTCTGGAGAATTATACCACACAACGGGCATTATTAACAATATACCCTGAACCTGTCGGGGAGCTTATCATCACTCTACCTGTGAACTAATTCGATACAAAGGCTCCGGCTGATATCAGTCGGAGCCTTTGATTCGGAATGTAATACTTTGCTAGCCGAGAATCTCCATTGCTTCTTCTCTATAGCAGTCCATCAGGTAAGGAATGCCGGTAACTTTAGCGCATTCCTCGGTCAGGGACATGAGATGTTTTCGTGAAAGGGCTGGAACACTGAAACTCCTGGCACCGGCCATCAACTGCTGGAGACCGACCTTAATCTTCTCCGAGTAACTGTAGATACCGACAGCACCCAGCGGGATATTCTTCATCTCGTCAGCGCCGACTATATCTTTGACGTCTTCGTAACATATGAAAATTTCTTCAGGAGTGGAACCGTACTGGCTGACTGTATTGGGCAGCTTGCCGTCTTTTATCCACTGTGCAATGTTTTTGCCTACCATCCCCGGGATCATCAGGGCACGTCCCATGCAGACGGCCTTGGTAAAAGGCGCACCGAGTGCAAGGGCCTTAAAAACACCGTCTTCACTGCTGAATCCGCCGGCAAAGGCAATATCGGGTATTTTTTCTCCCCGGTCAGCGAGTTTCTTGAGAAACTCATAGGCTAGTGAATGCAGATAAAGACTGGGGATACCCCACTCCTCCATCATTCTCCAGGGACTCATACCGGTTCCACCTCCCGCACCGTCGATAGTAAGCAGGTCTATCCTGGCGTTTGTACCCCACCTGATAGCCATCGCCAGTTCACGCATACTGTAAGCCCCGGTTTTCAGTGTTACGCGCTTGAAGCCGATATCTCTTAGACGCTGAACCTCATTGTAGAACGCTTCCTCGCCGATAAAACCCAGGCGGCTGTGCCGTTCGAATTCTTTAAGAGAGCCATCTTTAAAAGAAGCCTGTGCCAGAGGATCGGACGGATCTGGAGTAACGATATAGCCGCGCTTCTGTAATTCCAGGGCTCTTTCAAGGCTACCAACCTTGATTTCACCGCCGATACATTTTGCTCCCTGACCCCATTTCAACTCGATTGTATCAAGACCATGCTTCCTGCAAACGTACTCGGCCACACCGAGACGTGTATCTTCTACGTTCATCTGGACGAGGATCTCACCGTAACCCTGGTGGTAGCGGCGATAGGTCTCTATCCTGCGGTCCATATCCGGAGAATTGGCTACCTTACCATTCGAGTCCAGCTCAAGCTGGGGATCGATTCCGCAGACGTTCTCGCCGCAGACCAGTGTAACACCGCTGAGTGCCGCGCCTACAGCAAAGTGTTCCCAGTTTTTACGGGCGATTTCAGTCGAACCGAGAGCGCCGGTAAAGATAGGTACTTTCATCTTTACTTTTTTATCCCAGCCATACTCTGTCTCGGTATTTACTGCGGGGAAGGTAGCGGTATCCGGCCCCCCTTCTACTCCCTCCGGCAGGCCTTCCGCTCCAAGAGCATATCCCTGGATATTTAAGTGAGAATAATCGATAGGATAATCCTTGTCGCCGCCGGCAGTCACGTCACCGAAAGGTCCCGGGTAGATTAATTCGCGGCCACGGAACGTAGCCTTGAAAACTTCGCAATTTCCGGTACAGCCGTCGATGCAGCGTGAGCATAATCCGCTTGAAGGAACTACGCTCCTTGAACGATTGGCAGTTCTGGTTGCTTCATTAGCATTCGGGGTTTGTAGATTCATTAATTTTTCCTCCTGTTTACTGTTTGTCTTATTTTTGACTTTATAGGCATGTAAATCCTGAAAGTGAATTTTCTTTATTTTGGTTTATCACTGAAGAAGTGAATCAACACTGACCATATCGCAGTAATCAAGCAATGTACTCATTGCTCTGTTTTCAACCTCTATCCCGGATTCCACGGCGGCCGCCACTGGTGTCAATCCGCCAAGTAGTATCATTCCAACCCTGTTCAAACCAACGGAAATCCCACAAATTGCTTCACTCGGATTTCCCATAAGAATAAGTCCGTTTATACCGGCTTTATGTAGTCTTTCAATAATTTCTTCCGTAAGAGTAAGACAATTAGCCGGAAGCTCCCGGAAATTAGCCAGGACCTTTCCTTCTCCGTTACTCATAAGATTTCGCACATCCGTCATTCCAGCCCGAATAAAAACCTCAGACGGATCAACTGTCGTACCCGAATAATAGATAAGGTCGACAAACCTTAAGGGAAGATTATTCCGCATTTGAAGAACCCCGCCGAACTTTGAGTCTATCGGTATCCCCGCTTTAAGGAGACAACCATTGAATATCAAACTGCATACGGTAGCAAACCCGACCTTCCCGGGGGGAATCAGAACATCGCCCAGTTTTTCACCTTCGTTCGCCACCGCCACCCGGTCACTGACACAAAAACCCTCGGAAAAGGTTTTCTTCATTTTAGCAATGGCAGTATTAAATTTCGATTTTTTAAATAAAGATATATTCACCGGAACCATTCCGGTGGCTGTATCGATATCGAAGGTAGTACGGAATGACAGGAGTTCTATTTTTTCGAGTACAAATCCAACTTTGTCGGAAACCAGAGCGTTATTTAGTTCTTCCACACCGAGGGGAGTAATCACCCTGCCGTCTCTCCGTTCCAGAGGGTAGGTGAGTCCACGCTCATCCATAATTTTGAGATGATATCGTACCGCCCTTTCACCCAGTTCGACACCATAATCTCTCAGCTTAATAGATAATAACTTGGCGCCAAGTGGCTGCGGTGACTCCTTGAGAATTCTCAGGATCGATATTACCTTGCGTTCTACTACCTTACTATCGGCACCTATCATAACGTTCCTTTATTTTATATCTGTTGAAATTCATACCGACACCG
>MGML01000057.1:3425-8132 GCA_001796415.1 Chloroflexi bacterium RBG_13_46_14 | reverse complement strand
TTCTTAAAAACTGGATGATAGATGAGAGAGAGCACGCTCATTACAGTCGCCCGTGGGAACCCAGTATCGATGAGGAGACGGGAATATGCGTTCCACCGCGACTGAATCAATGGGAGCGGCAATCTCTTCCGCTTACCGTAGCCGAACCGTACAGGAAATTGTTCGGGCTGTTTTACAGGTATTTCGATGAGGAGATCGATGATATCGGAGATAATGAGCTTCGACAGGAACTCGATATTCTAGAAATTCTCAAGAGTTGATAGAAGTAATTGCCGTACTCAAGCTGACAGTTGCTTTTATGAAAGGTCGCTTGTTCAAGCGGTCTTTTTCCCGGTAAAAGTATCCAGTCCCACTGTCATAACCCCATGTGCTGTGATAGTTAAACATGTTAGAATGTCTATGTGACAACTCATGATTATGAATCCGAAGAAATATTCAAACTTGATCTTGAGAAATACGGAGTTACTCATCTTGAGGGAGAGAATATTCTCACTCTAAACGAACAGGCTATGGACACGCTTTTAGAAGCGCTCGGTAACGATGATATCTCTCTGACTGTATCATTACCATGTACTCCGGATGTCATGTTCGAACTGTTGTCAACATCAGAATGCCGCAGATGCGGAAAATGCTGCCAGCCGAATCCTCTGAATCCGGCAAGTCCGGGAATCGAGGTTTTCAAGGAAGAACTGACGGAGATAGCTCGCTACCTTCAGGTCCCGTACGAAATGATAGAGAAAAAGACGATGCCGGGAAAATTCGTACCCCATCCATTCGGCTGGACCGGACTTTCGTCGACAAGATGGCTTCCTCTCCCGTGTCCTTTCTTCGATTACGAGCAGAACATTTGTGGCATCCACAGCGTCCGGCCGGTTGTCTGTAGAATCCATCCCATCATATTTATCGGCGATAACTCCAGCTTTTCCATCAAACTAAACTGCGACTATGGAAAGGATTTGATAAAAACGGCATATGACCGGGTAAAAAAGAACGATCCTGATTGTGAAATAATTCTTTAGCAAGCTGCGTTGTATATTGCTTTTTCCCAATATAGATCAACTCCGGAATGAAAGGACAGGAAGATTACTTACAAAAGAAAGTCCATAGTCTGGATATCAGTCCTTCTGGTCGTCTGCTTTCTTTTAATCTGGCATGTTACTGACTGGCATTCAACCGGAATACATATCAGGCTGTTAGAAATGGCTGAAGAAGGAAAATCCTATATTTCAGTGGTATATAACATCGGCCTCGTTGTGCTGACGGCAACTGCACTCGGGTTGCTTATGGAGAAAATCACCGATCTGATCAGTCATGAAAATCAGACTCCGGAAACAACTGATACCAGGGGTAAGGTGGATTCGAAGTAATGCTTCAGCTGCCGATGATTCCAGATATTGAGGTTAGTATTGTTCTCCTGGTTGTCCTCAGTCTGACTTCCGGCGTCATAAGCGGTTTCGTTGGAGTGGGTGGCGGTTTTATCATGACACCGGCTCTGATTATCCTTGGATTCCCGGCTGAGTATGCGGTAGGAACCGGCATGTTGTGGGTAATGGGGAACTCGATTATAGGCACTCTAAGACACAGACGACTCGGTAACGTAGATTTCAAGCTGGGATCTGTCATGATTGTTTTCATGATGTTCGGTGTCGAACTGGGGATTAGGGCCTTGAGTGTCGCAATAAACGCCGGAATAGCCGAAGCTTCAGTCTTGATCGTAACGATATGTGTCCTGATACTGGTCGGAAGTTCGATATTCTGGGAAAGCGCTCGTACAAAAGCAAGACTGGACAAAATGATAAGAGAGAATAATAAAACAGATGAGAGGCCCGGAATTTCGTTTCTAACTTCCGCATTGAGCCGTGTAAATATCCCGCCGATTTTAAGTTTCCCGAGAGCTAACGTTCGTATTTCTTTGTGGACACTCTTGATTATAGGAGTAATAGCCGGAGTCCTGGCCGGATTTATCGGTGTGGGAGGGGGATTTATCATAGTACCTTCACTCGTCTATATATTCGGAGTTCCGTCATTTATTGCCGTCGGCACCAGTCTATTTCAGATTATCTTTCCGGCGGCTTTCGGCGCGGCAAGGTATTCGATCGAAGGAAATGTAGTCATTTTCGCTGCCTTCATAATGATACTTGGCTCATCGGCCGGGATATATTTCGGGTCGTTACTTACCCGGTATCTCAGGGATATATCGATGAGATATACCCTGGCTATAACTATACTTATTGCGGTAATGGGTTCGATTATCAAGGTAATCACCATTACCAGCAACAGCGAAGCATCGTGGCTGAAATTTGCGATGACAGTTATAACATTCGGTGGGCTGACTTTAGTCGTCGTTCTATTAACCGGATTATTTATTGTCGCGATTCGCCGAAAGAAAGGCAGGAATATACCTGGATGGACTCAATCTCTTGTCAAGGACTGAAATAATAAACTGATCTTAAGTTAAGTCCACTGGTTGTTCCCAAGCTGTTTCCATGACTGGTATGTTGTGTATCCTCCGGATATATTAGTGCAGTCAAAGCCATTCAACAAGAATACACGAGTAGCATAGTATGAAGTTTTCCCCTGAGTACAATAAACCTGAACCTTTTCCGTGTTATCCAGGTCCTTAATATAGGTACGTAAATTTCCCAGAGGGACGTTTACCGCACCTTCGACATGACCTTCTGCGAACTCTTCCGGTTCACGTAAATCCAGTGTGAGTCTGCCAGCTACATCAATTGCATCCCAGTGAATAGTTGGAACATCCCCTCTCAGAATATTCGCCGCCGCCATTCCAGCCAGGTTGACTACTTCCTTTGCGGAACCGAACTGAGGGGCATAGCTTAATTCAGCTTCCTCAAGATCAAATACTGTCGCTCCAAGTTGAATCGCCATAGCGATAACGTCTATTCTCTTTTCTACACCTTCGTGTCCGACAGCCTGCGCACCCAGGATGCGACCGTCCTCACTGGAGAAAATGAGTTTCAATGCCATTACGCTTGAACCGGGATAATATTCGGCATGGTTTCTGGGGTGAAGGTAGACTTTTTCATATGGAATAATATTTCCTCTTTCAGCATAATGCTTAAGGGTTTTTTCACTGGCACCCGTCGAGGCTATGTCCGTGTCGAATATTCGACATACCGCGGTCGACTGCACTCCACGAAAAGCGCGTTTTCGGCCGAATATCGAATCCGCGGCTATTCTCGCCTGCCGGTTTGCCGGACTGGCAAGCAGGCTCAACATCCATTCACCAGTAACTATATCCTGTGATTCAACTAGGTCTCCCACCGCCCAGATGCTGCTGTCGCTGGTCTGCATATACTCGTTTACCCGGACGCCGCCGCGTTCTCCGATTTCCAGACCGGCTTCACGTGCCAGGTTATTTTCCGGCCGGCTGCCAATAGACAGGATAACCATATCGCATGAAAGATGTTTATCAGGATCAGTCGTAACATTTATCCGTAAACTGTCATGTTCACGAGAAAAGGATTTTACTGCGGTATTCAGGTGCAGGTCGACTCTTTTTCCCCTGAGTTTTTCATGCACCGGAACGGCCATCTCCGGATCAAAAAATGGAATTACGTTCGGCAGCATCTCGACAATCGATACTATTATACCCAGTTGTACCAGGTTTTCGGTCATTTCCAGTCCGATAAGACCGCCGCCGACCACTACCGCTTCTTTAACGTTATTATTCTTAATCCATTTCTTTATCTCGTTGCTGTCCGGAATACTTCGTAATGTAAATATCCCTTCCATATCTATACCTGGAAGGGGAGGTTTTACCGGCTGTGACCCTGTTGCCAGGACAAGTGAATCATAACTCTCTCCGTACTCATTCCCAGTCTGGACATCTTTGATCGAGATTTCTTTTTTTAATCTATCTATCGAAAGCGCTTCACTTAATATTCGGACATCGATATTGAACTTATTCCTGAAATCTTCTGATTTTACCATCAGGAGGTTTTCTTCTTCAGGTATCACTTCGCCGATATAATATGGCAGTCCGCAATTGGCAAACGAGACGTAAGAACCTCGATCGATTAATACTATTTCAGCTTCCTCGGAAAGTCGGCGTGCCCGTGCAGCACAGGTTGCACCTCCCGCAACAGCTCCAACAATGACGATTTTTTGTACGGACATATGTGTTTATCCTTTACATAATATTGATGAATATATTATGGAATTCCACAACTTTTTCTAAAAGGGCAGTGAACAGACAACTTATTTTTCTTCTTGACCGGTCAACTCTTCAAGAGATGATTTCCAGGTCTCTTTATGAAATACTTCGTCGGCTATTATGCGATCGATCAAGTTTACTGTATCTTCGTCGAATTTAACTCTATTCAGAAAAGCGCCGTAATCTTTGATCGCCCGGTTCTCCACGAAAACATCGACTTTCAAAACAAATTCTTTACCGAAAATACCGGCTATCGTGCCAAGTAGTCTGGCGGCGGTCTGGAACAGGAAGCCGATGTGAGAACGGTTTCCCTGGAGTTCCAGTATTCGTTTCCGCAGGACATTAACGTGCTCCTGTTCATTCTCAGCGGCAGCGTTAAGCTTTTTTAATATCCATTCTTCGTCGAATACACGCCGTTGGGTAAGGTAAATTTGAGTGGCAAATCGCTCCATATTGTACATGAATTTCAACGCACTGATATTCCACCGCATATCACAACCTCCAATATCGGACTTATTATAGCCCGGTAT
>MGML01000057.1:0-3414 GCA_001796415.1 Chloroflexi bacterium RBG_13_46_14 | reverse complement strand
CTATCCATTATACCAGCTATCTAGGCTCTGGCATCCCATCCTCCCGACGGAGGTCTATCAACCGGTAGGGGAGGATCTGGCATACCCAGTCGGAAATGCTCTCCGGTATCTTTCCTTTTCCATCGTACCCTCTGGTTCAAGGGATGATTTAGAGTTATTGCCCCTTTTTGCCATAAAGGACAGGCGTTGACACAGCTTCCGTCGTACCAGCATTCATCAGGGTACAATACTATCGGCGATTTTCCCTTCTCGGGATTCGGCATAAGGATATCCATCACGCAGACATCGACACACGTATTGCATCCGGTACAAACGTCCTCGTTGAAAATCAATGGATTATTCGGCGTTACAAGGTTTGGATACATTCTTACATCATCCGGCATTTTTCACTCCTGTCATCAAAGACCGCAATGATCCTGATAGTTTTTCTCCAAGTCACCATAATAGTCGAGAGCCAACTCGCCAACTTTTATATCTCCTCCATCGAGTTTAATCGTTACCCATTTATTCCACTCGGGAGGGTCGACTTCGGGGTAGTCGGTTCGTGTGAAATCGAGGTGTGAGCTGCTGGCTTTACGAGCCCGGCTGGCTTCGAACATCATCCTGCCAACGGTGATGATGTTATATACCTCGAGGACTCTGTACAGCTCGTGGGGATTTCTCGCCCTGGCACCGGCAGCTTCACCGGCTTCCAGTTCATCCAGCCATTTCAGGCCGATGGTGAGTAGTTCTTCATTTTTCAGTTCCCCGCAGTAATCCTGGAGAATCTTGCATATACCCGCGTTCAGCTCTTTCCAGTCCATGCCATTATTCCGGTATACGGGTGCGTAAACCCGGACTTTTTCGACATCGATCTGCCGCCTGTCGGCACCCATCTCATCGGTACTGCGTGCGTATTCAGCCGCTTTCCTGCCGGCATATCTGCCGGTAGCTGCCGCATAGGCATGGTCGCCACTGGCAAAGACCTGTCCTCCGGCGGCGTAAAGTCCATCCAGCGTTGTCTTAAGATCCCAGTCGACAATCGGACCTCCGCCTGACGATGTTCCGCTGGAATATGTCCTCCACTGCGGCGGACCCAGTCCTCCCCAGCCGCCGTCATATGACTGGAGAAGATCCTTATCCGGATCGAAACCAGCCTGTGAATAGGTATGGTATATCGGTATCAATGTCCTGCCTTCCTGGGCTATCATCATTCCCCAGATAATCCGGCGTTCGTGTTCGGGCATAGAAGCCAGGTCTGCGTATATAGGCAGGGTAAATTCCCCTTTTTTGACGCGTTCCCGCCAGTCAGGTATGAGCATCGGGCTTCGGTACTCGTACTGCCAGCCCATATCGAGGAAATATTTCTGTCCCGGCGCCGGCCTGTACCTCTGGGCAACGCTGGTAAGAATCCTGCCGTTTCGGTCCACCCAGGGAATTTCTTTGCCGTTGGCGTCAACCATGGTACAGGCGAACCAGGTATTATGGGCATTGCCCACACCATATTGGGGATAGCCGTAGGGTAAGCCGCCGCCGCGACCGGAGTGTTCAACCTGAGCAAATTCAGCTCCGGCTCTCCAGGCCATTGCATGACCGTCACCCGATGCTGTTGAAGGTCGATGAGTGGAAGCCAGCCCTTTCAACTCCGTTGAAAAAATAAACTGCCGCTGGGGGAGGAACATGCTCAATATACTTGCGCGCGCTTTGAATATATAGAACTCACCTGTTCTCACGTTCACGCCCGTTGCACCGACCACCTGGGCGCCGATCTTCCCGCCCTTGTTCAGCAGGCTGGTTACCATTACACGATCATATATCTTTACACCCAGTCGCAGGCATTCATTATAGAGAAAATGCTTTACATGGGCTCCCCAGACTCTCACACAGTATTTAGCCGTGTAATCGTAGGCAAAAAGAAGCCTGGTCTTATCATCGCGGAAATTGGCTCCCTTGAATTCGTCTTCCGAATCCCTGATTTTCATACCCATACTTTCCAGTTCCAGGAGGCAGTCATAGCTTTCCATCGATGTTATATGCTGGCTGATGCCGCATCGCCAACCTCCGTAGTTGTCTATGCTAACCTTTGAAAACTCCAGAGGATCGATTGTACAGCCAGGATTGGTCACTGCGGCGTGCCAGTGATCGACGCCTGAACCACCGGCTCCGCTGGTCTTGGTTGCGCCTTTGTCGACCAGGACTACCCTGGCTCCTTTTCTGGCAGCGCTTATCGCCGCCCAGCAGCCGGCTATTCCTCCGCCGAGGACCAGGACATCGCTGCTGATCTCATGTTCTTTTTGATAATCCACCGTGTATGGCCATTTCGGGGTATGGTCTTTTATTAGTTCTTCGTAATGCAATCAATTACCTCCTTTATTTGGAAAGGTGTATCATTTACTTATCAAGTTGACGGGAGTAGGCGGAATATGTACGTGAATCAAAAAGCACGAACACTATTTCTTTTATCGATGTCTCGTGGTTTCTCAAGAACTCCTTGACCGCCGAGACAGCAACAGAAGCCGCTTTTTCTACCGGATAACCGTATACGCCGGTACTTATGGATGGAAATGATACGCTTTCTAGAGTACGATCGGCGGCGATGGCAAGGCTTTCCCGGTAAGCGCTGGCGAGCAGTTCAGGTTCCCCATTCTTACCGCCATTCCAGACAGGACCCACCGTATGTATCACGTATCTGGCCGGCAGGTTTCCACCGGTGGTAATAACTGCCTTCCCGGTAGGGAGTCGACCCTGTTTCTTTACAATCTGTTTGCATTCTTCCAGGATGACGGGACCACCGGCGCGGTGAATGGCGCCGTCAACGCCGCCCCCACCCATTAATCCGGAGTTCGCCGCGTTCACAATGGCGTCTGTTTTCTGTACCGTGATATCTCCCTGGATGATCGATAGGGTAGTGTCGTTAATTTTGATACTGGAAACAGGTTTATCCATACCTATCCTCCTTTTTCCCGGACATTTTTCTCTATTCTTTAATCTTTTTTACTTCTTCCAGGATGCGGGGAAGAATTTCTCCTATCATACCCTGTATCAGGTAATCGGAAATACCTTCTTCGGTCAGAGGAGTAGGTTCGGCGTTCATCTCAATTATTTTCGCCAGTCTTCTTTCTTTTGCTACTCTGGGTAAACTGGCAAAGGGATATACGACAGCCGAAGTGCCGCACACGAGCATGAGATCGCATTTACAGGCTTCTTCCAGGCTTTTTTCAGCCACATCGGAGGGGATGGGTTCTCCGAAAAACACGCCGTCTGTTTTTATTACACCGCCGCATTCCGGGCATGAGGGCGGCAACTTTCCTTCAAGGTACAGTCTTTGCAGGTCGAATTCGTCTCTCCTGTATCTTTTTCCACAGGACAGGCATCTATACTTGGCAACGGATCCGTGATATTCGAGAAGATTTACAGTCCCTGCTTTCTCATGGA